>NZ_AZND01000198.1:0-6245 GCF_000576205.1 Methylibium sp. T29
GCCGCGGCGCAGCCGGCGCTGTGCCTGCCGGCCCACCTGCCCGAGAAGCCGGCGGGCCGCACCTTCGTGATCGGCGCCGGCAAGGCCTCGGCCGCGATGGCGCGGGTGCTGGAGCAGCACTGGGACGGCCCGCTGCAGGGCCTGGTGGTCACCCGCTACGGCTATGCGGTGCCCTGCGAGCGCATCGAGATCGTCGAGGCCGCCCACCCGGTGCCCGACGCCGCCGGGCTGCGCGCGGCCGAACGCATCCGTGCGCTGGTGAGCGATCTGCGCGCCGACGACCTGGTGATCGCTCTCATCTCCGGCGGTGGCTCCTCGCTGCTGGTGGCGCCGGGCCCCGGGCTCACGCTGGCCGACAAGCAGGCCGTCAACACCGCACTGCTGGAGAGCGGCGCGACGATCTCCGAGATGAACTGCGTGCGTCGGCACCTGTCGTCGCTGAAGGGCGGGCGGCTGGCCGCCGCCTGCCACCCGGCCCGGCTGGTGAGCCTGCTGGTCTCCGACGTGCCGGGCGACAACCCGATCGACATCGCATCGGGCCCGACCGTGGCCGACCCGACCACCTGTGCCGACGCGCTGGCCATCGTGCAGCGCTACCGGATCGCGCTGCCGCCGGCGGTGCGCGCGCTGCTGGAAAGCGGCGACGGCGAGACCGTCAAGCCGCACGATCCCCGCCTGGCACGCAGCGAGACGCGGCTCATCACCGCGCCGCGGATCGCGCTCGAGGCGGCGGCGCGGGTCGCGCGCGACGCCGGCCTCACGCCCTACATCCTGGGCGACAGCCTCGAGGGCGAGGCACGCGAGGTTGGCAAGGCCATCGCCGGCATCGCAAGGCAGGTGGCGCTGCACGGCCAGCCGTTCCGCCCGCCCTGCGTGCTGCTGTCGGGCGGCGAGACCACGGTCACCTTGAAAGGCCGGGGCCGCGGCGGCCGCAATGTCGAGTTCCTGCTGTCGCTCGCCATCGCGCTGGACGGCCTGCCCGGCGTGCATGCGATCGCGGGCGACACCGACGGCGTCGACGGCGTCGAGGAGATCGCCGGCGCCTGCGCCGCGCCCGACACGCTGGCGCGTGCCTGGGCGCTCGGCCTGCGCCCGCGCGCCAGCCTCGACGACAACGACGGCCACGGCTTCTTCCAGGCGCTGGGCGATTCGGTGGTCACCGGCCCGACGCTGACCAACGTGAACGACTTCCGGGCGGTGCTGATCGAGGGCCCGGCCGGCGCCTGAACGCGCGTCAGGTCTTCAGCCGGTAGCCGGTGCGGAAGATCCAGGCCACGACGGCCAGCGAGCCGGCGAGGAAAGCGAAGGTCATGCCCAGGCTCAGTGCGATGTGCACGTCGGCCGTGCCGTAGAAGCTCCAGCGGAAGCCGCTCACCAGGTAGACCACCGGGTTGAACAGCGCCACCGTCTGCCAGAACGGCGGCAGCATGCCGATCGAATAGAAGCTGCCACCCAGGAAGGTGAGCGGCGTGACGATCAGCAGCGGCACCACCTGCAGCTTCTCGAAGCCGTCGGCCCAGATGCCGATGATGAAGCCGAACAGGCTGAAGGTCACCGCCGTCAGCACCAGGAACAGCAGCATCCAGACCGGGTGCTCGATGCGCAGCGGCACGAACAGCCAGGCGGTGGCCAGGATGATGAGCCCGAGCACGACCGACTTGGTGGCCGCGGCGCCCACGTAGCTCAGCACGATCTCGAAGGCCGAGACCGGCGCCGACAGCAGCTCGTAGATCGTGCCGGTGAACTTGGGAAAGTAGATGCCGAACGAGGCGTTCGAGATGCTCTGCGTCAGCAGCGACAGCATCACCAGCCCCGGCACGATGAAGGCGCCGTAGCTGACGCCGTCCACTTCGGGAATGCGCGCGCCGATCGCCGCACCGAACACCACGAAGTACAGCGAGGTGGAGATCACCGGCGAGATCACGCTCTGCATCAGCGTGCGCCACGCGCGCGCCATCTCGAAGCGGTAGATCGCGCGCACCGCGTGCAGGTTCATGCTCATGGGGTGTTGTCCTCGATCAGGCCGACGAAGATGTCTTCCAGGGAGCTCTGCGTCGTGTGCAGGTCCTTGAAGGCGATCCCCAGCCCGCTCAGCGCGTCCAGCAGCGCGGCGATGCCGGCGCGCCCGCTCTGCGTGTCGTAGGTGTAGGTCAGCTCCAGGCCGTCGGCCGACAGCGTGAGCGCGTAGGCGGCCAGCGCGGGCGGCACCTGCGCCAGCCGCGCCGTCAGCTGCAGTGTCAGCTGCTTGCGGCCGAGCTTGCGCATCAGCTCGGCCTTCTGCTCGACGAGGACCAGCTCGCCCTTGTTGATGATGCCGATGCGGTCGGCCATCTCCTCGGCTTCCTCGATGTAGTGCGTGGTCAGGATGATGGTCACGCCGGTGGCGCGCAGCTCGCGGACCAGCTGCCACATGTCGCGCCGCAGCGTCACGTCGACGCCGGCGGTCGGCTCGTCCAGGAAGAGGATGCGCGGCTCGTGCGACAGCGCCTTGGCGATCATCAGCCGTCGCTTCATGCCACCCGACAGCGCCATGATCTTGCTGTCCTTCTTGTCCCACAACGACAGCGCCTTCAGCACCTTCTCGATGTGCGCCGGGTCCGGCGGCTTGCCGAACAGGCCGCGGCTGAAGGACACCGTGTTCCACACCGATTCGAAGGCGTCGGTCGTCAGCTCCTGGGGCACGAGGCCGATCAGCGAGCGTGCGGCGCGGTAGTCGCGAACGATGTCGTGCCCGTCGACTTCGATGCGGCCGCTGCTCGCATTGACGATGCCGCAGACGATGCTGATCAGCGTGGTCTTGCCGGCGCCGTTGGGTCCCAGCAGCGCGAAGATCTCGCCGGGGCGGATCGCCAGGTCGATGCCCTTGAGCGCGTGGAAGCCCGAGCGGTAGGTCTTGGAGACGCCTGTGGCCGTGAGGATGTGCTGCATCGGGACGAGGATAGCCGCAGCCTGCCCAGGCTGCCTGTCACGCCTGGGCAAGCGCGGTGTCCGGAATGAGCCATCTTTCAGCGTGCCCGCGCCCTAAGCTGCGCCGCGAGCAACCCGGAGAGACCTGCCCATGAGCCAGCCTGTCGCCATCGTGCCGCCCGAGGCGGTGACCCCTGCGTGGATCACGGCCGCGTTGGCCGCCGGGGGCGTGAACGCCCGGGTCGCCGGACTGGTGATGGAGTCGGTGGGCACCGGACAGCTCGGCGAGACCCGGCGCTTCCACCTCGAGTACGCCGGCACGCCGCCGCCCGACGCGCCGAAGTCGGTGGTCGGCAAGTTCCCGTCCGCCAATGCCACGGCGGCGGAGACCGGGCGGTCGATGGGCTTCTACCGCTCGGAGGTCATGTTCTACCGGGAGGCGGCCGCGAAGGCCGGCATCCACGTGCCGCGGACCTACGTCGCGGAGATCGATGCCGCCAACGATTTCGTGCTGCTGTTCGAGGACCTGGCGCCGGCCCGGCCCGGTGACCAGATGCGCGGCTGCAGCGTCGACGAGGCGCGCCGTGCGCTGTCGGAGGCGGCCCGGCTCCACGCGGCCTACTGGAACGACCTCGAGCTGATGAAGCAGCCCTGGCTCTACGTGCCCGAAGGCGCGCAGGGCTTCTACACCACCGAGCTGATCGAGTCGTCGTGGGACTATTTCAAGCGCACCTACGACGGCGTGCTGTCCGCCGAGGTCACCGATGTCTGCGAGCGCTACGTCCGTCACCACGCGCACTGGAACCGGCCGCGGCCGCTGCCCAAGTGCTACTCGCACTGCGACTTCCGGCCCGACAACATGCTGTTCCATCCCGCGGGGGGCCGGGTCGCGATCGTCGACTGGCAGACCAGCAACTTCCTCGGGACCGGCATGGACACCGCCTATTTCCTGGGGGGAGCGTTCGACCGCGAGACGCGCCGCAAGCACGAGCGCTCGCTGCTCGCCGGCTACCACGAGGCACTCTGCGCCCACGGCGTGCAGGACTACAGCTTCGACCACGCGATGGCCGACTACCGGCACTACAGCTTCGCGGTGCTCGCGGTCGCGATCGCCGCGACGGTGATCGTCAAGCGCACCGAACGGGGCGACCGCCTGTTCGCGCACATGATCACCGGTGGCGCGCACCAGGCGATCGACAACCACGCGCTCGACACGCTGGGCGCCTGAGGGACCGGCCATGCGCCTGCTCAAGCCGCACCTGGACATCGGCCTGTTCACCAACCAGATCGCGCAGCAGCGCAGCTTCTGGTCGGACACCGTGGGCCTGCGCCTCGACCATGAGCTCGACTTCGGCAACGGCACCGTCCAGCACCGCTACGACGCCCACGGCTCCGTCGTCAAGGTGAACCACTACCCGACGCCGCTGCCCGGGCAGCCGCCGACCGGCTACGTCGGCCTGACGATCGCGGGCCCCGATGCGCGCCGCTACGAAGGCCGGCACCCGGACGGCGACGCGGTCCGCGTGGTGCCGAGCGGCACCGATGGCGTGGTGGGCATCGGCATCACGGTGCGCACGCCGGACACCGCGCGGCTGATGCGCTTCTACACCGAGGCGATGGCGTTCGACCGCGTCGCCGACGACGTGGCGCGCTGCGGCGACACGCTGCTGTTCGTCACGCCCGGCCCGGGCGGGCGACCCTGCAACGATTTCGTCGGCCTGGCGTTCCGCTACCTCACCGTCCAGATCGACGATGCCGACCTGGCGATGCAGGAGATCGTGGCGCGCGGCGGAAGCGTGGCGCGCGACCCGGTCACCTTCGGCACGGTCGCGCGCTACGGTTTCGTCGCGGACCCCGACGGGAACTGGATCGAGATCTCCGCGCGCGGATCGCTCGGCGGTCACGTGCCGCCGGTCGATCGCTGAGTCCACCGAGGCCCATCGCATGGCGCACTACGTCACGTGGAGGACGCGGTCGGGATGCCCGGCCTGCGCGTGGTGCTCACGCCGGGCGTGCCCGGCCCGTGGAGCGAGGCGGCCAAGGCGATCCTGCACGTCAAGAAGCTCGCGCACGTGAAGGTGAGGCAGGAGCTGCTCGGTTCCAACCTGCCGCTGATCCGCTGGACCGCGCAGGCCACCGCGCCGGTCGCGGTGTGGAACGAGGAGCCACCGCGGTCGACGTGGATCGAACAGCTGTATCTGTTCGAGCGGCTGGCGCCGGAGCCGGCGCTGATCCCGCGCGATGTCGACGAGCGGATGCTGATGTTCGGCCTGGCAAACGAGATCTTCGGCGAGAACGGCTTCGTGTGGAACCGGCGGCACCTGATGGTGCGCGACTTCTCCGGCCCCGATCAGCCGCCGGAGATCCGCGAGAGCTTCAGGTTCCTCGGCCGGAAGTACGGGTACGGCGACGCTGCCGCGGCGGCGGCGCCCGCTCGCTGCGCCGAGGTGATGGGCCTGCTGGCCGACCGGCTGCGATCGCAACGCGAGCGCGGCAGCCGCTACTGCGTGGGGGCCTCGCTCACCGCGCTGGACCTTTATGCCGCCTGCGCCTACGCGCTGGTCTCGCCATTGCCGCAGGACCTGTGCGCGATGACGCCGCTGTTCCGTGCCGTGTACACGACCGGCGACCCGGTGGTGAGGGCCGCCGCGGTCCCCATCCTCGGCGAGCACCGCGACTTCATCTACCGGCAGCACCTGGAGCTGCCGGTCGACCTCTGAGTCTCAGCCGACGGGGTCTATGGGCGTGGCGAGCGCGAAGCGCCGCTCGATCGCTTCGGCGGCATCGAGGCACTGGTCCTCGCGGAAACGCCGGCCGGTCAGCAGCACGCCGATCGGCAGGCCGGTGGCCTCGTCGCGGTCCGCCGGCACGCAGGCCGAGGGCAGGCCCATCAGATTGGCCGGCAGCACCGGACGGATCATCTCCGCGGTGTCGGCGGCGCCAGCGGGCGAGGCGCAGTCGAAGCCGGGTTCGAACGGCAGTTGCGACCAGGTCGGCGACAGCAGCAGCGGGTACGTCGCCATGAAGCGCGACCAGTCGCGCGCGATGCCGTCGCGGCGCATGAACAGCTCGGACACCGCCGCGGTGTCGGCCCACGGCGGCATGATGGCGCGCAGCATCTCCCAGAAGGCTGCGCCGTCGCGCCCCATCATCGGCAGCAGCTGCGGCGTCATCGCCTCGAAGTCGCCGAACAGCAGTTGCGCCCAGGCGGTGATCGCGTCCTCGTAGCGCGGCGGGCAGATCTCGGTCACCTCGTAGCCGGCATCGGCCAGCGCCGCGGCGGCCCGCCGTACCGCGGCGGCCACGCGCGGATCGGTGCGGCCACCCCGGTGGCTCGG
>NZ_AZND01000199.1:0-6163 GCF_000576205.1 Methylibium sp. T29
CACGATCTCTTCAACGGGCGCGACCGCCGCCGCGGCAGATGCCGGCTGCGCGCGCTGCTGCAGGGCCAGCGCACTGGCGACTCCGGCAATGGTCAGCGCGACCGCGCCACCGGCCAGCCACATCCAGCGCGGCAGGCCGCCGGCAGTTTTGTCAGATGTTCGGGATGCTGCTTCCATGATCGATCGTCCTCCTTCGGGCGACCGATTGGACACGAGCCACCGCGCCGCGTTGCAGCGGCGAATGCATCAGATGTAAGGCGCCGTTAAACAGCGCCTTACGCGTTACATCAGCGGGGCGAGGGCGCGCTCTGCCTGCGCCAGTTCCTGCTGCGTCCGGCCCGCCCAGTCGCGCAACTGGTCCTCTCCAATCTTGCCGACATTGAAGTAGGCCGCAGCGGGGTGGGCGAGGTAGAAGCCGCTGACGCTGGCGGCCGGCGTCATCGCGAGGCTCTCGGTCAGCGTCATGCCGATCTCCTCGCACTGCAGCGCGCGGAACATGTCGCGCTTGACGGTGTGGTCGGGGCAGGCCGGATAGCCAGGTGCGGGGCGGATGCCGCGGTACTGCTCGGCGATCAGCTGTTCGGTGCTGAGCGCCTCATCGGCCGCGTAGCCCCAGAAATCGGTGCGTACGCGCTGGTGCATGCGCTCGGCAAAGGCCTCGGCCAGCCGGTCGGCCAGCGCCTTCAGCATGATCGCGGAGTAGTCGTCATGGTCGGCCAGAAAGGCCGCCTCCTTCTTGTCGACGCCATGGCCGGCGGTCACCGCGAACAGGCCGACGTGGTCGGCCAGCCCGCTCGACTTCGGGGCGACGAAATCGGCCAGGCAGCGGTTCGGCCGCTTCACGCCGTCGACCACCGGCCGCTCGGTCTGCATGCGCAGACCGTGCCACGTCATCAGCACCTCGCGGCGCGTCTCGTCGGTGTAGATCTCGATGTCGTCGTCGTTCACCGTGTTGGCCGGGTACAGGCCGATCACGCCGTGCGCCTGCAGCCAGCGGCCCTCGATCAGCCGCTGCAGCATGCGCTTGCCGTCGCTCATCACGCGTTGCGCCTCGGCGCCGACCACCTCGTCGCGCAGGATCTGCGGGAAGGCGCCCGCCAGGTCCCAGGTCTGGAAGAACGGGCCCCAGTCGATCTGCTGCGCGAGCTCGGCCAGGTCGTAGTTCCTGAACACGCGGCGGCCGACGAACTTCGGTTGCGGCGGCGCGTAGCCGCGCCAGTCGATCGGCGTCTTGTTGGCCCGTGCCGCGGCCAGCGAGACCATCGGCGTGGCTTTCTTGTTTGCGTGCTGCAGGCGCACCTTGTCGTAGTCGACCTTCAGTTCCTCGATGTACTTCGCGGCCCGCTCGTCGCTCAGCAGCTCGCTGCACACGCCCACGCTGCGCGAGGCGTCAGGCACGTAGACCACCGGGCCTTCGTACTTGGGGGCGATCTTGACCGCGGTGTGGACCCGGCTGCAGGTGGCCCCGCCGATCAGCAGCGGGATCTTCTTCACGCGGAAGTAGTCGTCGCGCTGCATCTCGGCAGCCACGTGCTGCATTTCCTCGAGGCTGGGCGTGATCAGGCCCGACAGGCCGATGATGTCGGCGCCCTCGACCTTGGCCTTCGCGAGGATGTCCTGGCACGCGACCATCACGCCCATGTTGACGACCTCGAAGTTGTTGCACTGGAGCACCACGGTGACGATGTTCTTGCCGATGTCGTGCACGTCGCCCTTCACCGTCGCGATCACCACCTTGCCCTTGGCCTTGGCCTCGCCGCCGGCATCGATCAGCGCCTTCTTCTCCTCCTCGATATAGGGCAGCAGGTGCGCCACCGCCTGCTTCATCACGCGCGCGCTCTTCACCACCTGCGGCAGGAACATCTTGCCCTGGCCGAAGAGGTCGCCGACCACATTCATGCCGGCCATCAGCGGCCCCTCGATCACGTGCAGCGGCCGCCCGCCGTCGGCCCGGATCGCCTGCCAGGCCTCCTCGGTGTCGACGACGATGAAGTCGGTGATGCCGTGGATCAGCGCATGCGACAGCCGCTCGTTCACGGTGCCGGCGCGCCACGCGAGGCGGGTGCTGTCGTCCTTGGCCGCGCCCTTGGCGCGCTCGGCGATCTCGATCAGCCGCTCGCCCGGCGACAGCTGCGCCTCGCCCGGCTTGTAGGCCGGCTTGCGGTTCAGCACCACGTCCTCGACGCGCTCGCGCAGCTCGGCGTCCAGGTCGTCATACACGCCCACCATGCCGGCGTTGACGATGCCCATGTCCATGCCGGCCTGGATCGCGTGGTACAGGAAGACCGTGTGGATGGCCTCGCGCACCGGCTCGTTGCCGCGGAAGCTGAAGCTCACGTTGGACACGCCGCCCGACACCTTGGCGCCCGGCAGGTGCTGCTTGATCCAGCGCGTGGCCTCGATGAAATCGACCGCGTAGTTGTCGTGCTCCTCGATGCCGGTCGCAATGGCAAAGATGTTGGGGTCGAAGATGATGTCCTCGGGCGCGAATCCCACCTCGTCGACGAGGATGCGGTAGGCCCGCTCGCAGATCTCGATCTTGCGCGCGAAGGTATCCGCCTGGCCCTGCTCGTCGAACGCCATCACCACGGCGGCGGCGCCGTAGCGGCGCACCAGCTTCGCCTGGTGGCGGAAGGCGTCCTCGCCTTCCTTCATCGAGATCGAGTTGACGATGCCCTTGCCCTGGATGCACTTCAGCCCGGCCTCGATCACCTCCCACTTCGAGCTGTCGATCATGATCGGCACGCGCGCGATCTCGGGCTCGGAGGCGATGAGCTTCAGGAAGCGCTCCATCGCGGCCTTGCTGTCGAGCATGGCCTCGTCCATGTTGATGTCGATCACCTGCGCGCCGTTCTCGACCTGCTGGCGCGCCACGGCCAGCGCCTCCTCGAACTGCCCGCCGAGGATCATCCGCGCGAAGGCCTTGGAGCCGGTGACGTTGGTGCGTTCGCCGATGTTGACGAACAGCGAGCGCTCGCCGATGGCCACCGGCTCCAGGCCGGACAGGCGCATCGGCGGCACGTTCGAGAAATCAGGAGCAGCAGCTGTCGACATGGCAGTTCACCGAAAGACGCGCCGCGCCGGTGCTGCGGCCCACCCGCAGCCCGCCGGTCGGCGGAGGGGTGAGCGCCGTTGCAGGGCAGCCCTCGCGGTGCCGCCGGCCCGAGCCTGGCGGTCGTCCCAAAGCCTGGGCAACCGTCGCAACGCTCCTCGAGCACCGACGATTTTACGCGCGCCCGCGTTTACAAAGCCTCACCCAATACCCCTCCGCAGTCCGGCCGTCCCCCTTGTGCGGCACGCAGGGCCCGGGTGCAATGCCCGGCATGACACGCTTCTCTCTCTTCTCTCCTTCCTACACGGCCGGGTTGCTTTGCCTGGCATTCGCCCTGGCCGGGTGCGCCAGCCGCCCGGGAGCCCCCGGCACCCCCGGCTCCGGCAGCTCGGGCTTCGGCGGCCTGTTCGGCTCCGGCCTGTCACCGGCGCTGGAGGCCCAGCGCCTGCGCCTCAGGGACGCGCTCAAGGGCACGCCGGTCGTCGTCGACAGCACCGGCGACCACCGCCTGCGTGTCGAGGTGCCGACCAAGCATGCCTTCGACCCGCAGCGCACCGCCGTCAAGCCGGCACTGGCCGCAGTGCTCGACCAGTTCGCGACCGGCTTCAAGCCGCACGCGGCGACCACTGAACTGCAGATCGGCGCCCCGGCCGACGACAAGGTCTCGGGCCGGATCGTCCAGGACCGCGCCGCCAGCGTGCGCGACTACCTCGTGGGCCGCGGCGTGCCGATCTCGCGCATCGTGGGCCTGGGCCGGGCCGAAGGCGCCGGACTGGAACTGCTGGTCAGCGACCGCCCGGCCGGCAAGTGATGCAGCCGATGTGCGCGAAGGCCCGGCGGCCGCGCGCCGTCAGGCCGTCTGCAGATCGCCGTCGGCCTCTTCGCTCAACTCGCTGATCCAGCGCTCCTGCCGTGCGCGCGGCCGGTAGGCGCTGACGCGCCGGGCGATCTCGGCGATGTGATCCGGGGTGGTGCCGCAGCAACCGCCGGCGATGTTCAGGAAGCCGGCCCGCGCGAACTCCTCGACCAGGCCGCCGGTGATCGCCGGGGTCTCGTCGAAGCCGGTGTCGCTCATCGGATTGGGCAGGCCGGCGTTCGGGTAGCAGGAGATGAAGGTGTCGGGCGCGGCCTTGCACAGCTCCTCGATGTAGGGCCGCATCAGCGTCGCGCCGAGCGCGCAGTTCAGCCCCACGGCCACCGGATGCGCGTGGCGCACCGAATGCCAGAAGGCGCTGACGGTCTGGCCGCTGAGGATGCGGCCCGACGCATCGGTGACGGTGCCGGAGATGATGACCGGCAGGCGTTCGCCGGTGTTCTCGAACAGCTCGTCGATCGCGAAGATCGCCGCCTTGGCGTTCAGCGTATCGAAGATGGTCTCGACCAGGAAGAGGTCGGCGCCGCCCTCGAGCAGCCCCTCGCCCTGCTCGTAGTACGCGGCCCGCAGCTCGTCGAAGCTGACGTTGCGCGCCGCCGGGTCGTTGACATCGGGGCTGATGCTCGCGGTGCGCGGCGTCGGGCCGAAGGCGCCGGCCACGAAGCGCGGCTTGTCCGGCGTGCTGAACTTGTCGCAGGCGGCGCGCGCGAGCTGGGCCGCCACCACGTTCATCTCGCGTGCCAGCGGCGCCAGGCCGTAGTCTTCCTGGGCGATCGTGGTCGCGCCGAAGGTGTTGGTCTCGATCAGGTCGGCGCCGGCCGCGAGGTAGCCCTCGTGGATCTCGGTGATGACATCGGGCCGCGTGAACTGCAGCAGCTCGTTGTTGCCCTTCAGGTCCTTGCCGTGGTCCTTGAAGCGCTCGCCGCGGTAGTCGGCCTCGCCGAGCTTGTAGCGCTGGATCATCGTGCCCATCGCGCCGTCGAGGATCAGGATGCGCTGCTTCAGCAGCTCGGGCAACTGGGCGGCACGGGTATAGGGCAGGGCACTCATGCCCCGATTGTAGGAAGGCCGACCGATGCACCTACTGACGAAGCTAGGGCCTGCTAACGCTACCGGAGGGCTCGCGTGACCCAGGAAACGGACGCCATCAAGGCGCACAGCGCAGCCGGGGTCGGCCCCCGGCGAGCATGGGCAACGCCGAGGGCGCCCGTTTCCTGGGATCACCCTTCGGGCCCGAGCTGCGCAGGCCGCAGGGCGGCGTTGCTCAGTTGTTGCGTGCAACAGCACGCCGCCTCCCTCGCGCCTACCCCTGCGGCCTACGCAGCTCGGGCGCAAGCCCTCCGGTAGCGTTAGCAGGCCCTAGCGCACGAAGCCGATGCTGCGGCGCTCGCGCACGCCCGGCTTCACGCGGTGCTCGGCCTCCAGCTGCGAAAGGAAACCGTCGGGCTCGAACACGTCGCCCAGCAGCTCGACCTGCCGCTGCACCGCCGCGAAGTCCCCCGGCGTCAGCACGTCCAGCGCGGCCAACCGGGTGCGCTGCTCCGCGGTCAGCGCGGCGGCATCGCCGCCCAGCGCCTCGGCGACGAACATGCGCTCGCGCTGCGGCGCTTCCAGCGGCTTGAAGCGGATCTTGAACGAGAAGCGCCGCAGCGCCGCCTCGTCGAGCTCGTCGAACAGGTTGGTGGTGCACACGAACACGCCGCCGAAGCGCTCCATGCCCTGCAGCATCTCGTTGACCTCGGTCACCTCGTAGTTGCGCTCGGCACGCTGGCGGCTGCGCAGGTAGCTGTCGGCCTCGTCGAGCAGCAGCACCGCGCCCTCGCGCTGCGCCTCGTCGAACATGCGCGCGAGGTTCTGTTCGGTCTCGCCGACGTACTTGCTCACCAGGTCCGAGGCGCGCTTCGCCACGAGCGGACGCTGCAGCGCGTGGGCGATGTGCTCGGCCAGCGCCGTCTTGCCGGTGCCCGGCGGGCCGTAGAGGCACAGCGTGCCGCAGCCGCGGCGCTGGAGGGCCTCGACGATGCGCGGCAGCTCGAAGCGCGAGTCGACGTTGAGCAGCCCCAGGTCGTAGCGTGTGACCGCCGGTCGCGCCGCGGTGTCGCGCCCGCGCAGGCCCAGTGCCTTGTCGGCATTGCCGAGCTGCCGCTCGATCAGCACCTGCGCCGGCACCGGATCGCTCGCCGCGTCCGCGTCGCCACCGGCCAGCCGCGCGAAGCGCACGGCGGTGCGGATCTGCG
>NZ_AZND01000200.1:0-6144 GCF_000576205.1 Methylibium sp. T29
CAGCGGCCGTGTCCGAGACGGCGCGAGTGCGCCCGCCGATCCGCTGCCGGGCCCACCCACCTTCGCCTGGCCGGCGTCGACCCGCCTCAGCTACACCCTCACCGGCAACGTGCGCGGCGAGGTGCTCGGCACCGCGCAGGTCGAGTGGCTGCGCGACGGGGGGCGCTACCAGGTGCACCTGGACGTGGTCGTCGGGCCGGGCTTCGCCCCCCTGATGCAGCGGCGCATGACGAGCGACGGCGAGATCACCCCGCAGGGTCTGGTGCCGCGCCGCTACGACGAGCGGACCCAGGTGGCCTTCGGCCGCACGCGAACGGCCAGCCTGCACTTCGACGCCGACGGCGTGACGCTCGCCAACGGCCAGCGCCATCCCGGTCTGCCGGCGCTGCAGGACACCGCGAGCCAGTTCGTGCAGCTGACCTACCTGTTCACCACCGGCGCCGAGCGCCTGCAGCCGGGCGGACGCATCGAGATGCCCCTGGCTCTGCCGCGGCGCGTGGACCGCTGGGTGTACGACGTGATCGGCGAGGAGGTCCTGGCCACCCCGTTCGGTCCGGTGCCGGCTTGGCATCTGCGACCGCAGCGGGAAGGCGACGCCAGTTCGCTCAGCATCGAGGCCTGGTTCGCTCCCAGCCTGCAGTACCTGCCGGTGCGCATCGTGATCCGTCGCGGGACCGATGAATTCATCGACCTGATGATCGAGCGCCTGCCCCTGCAGGCCGCCGACGAGCCCTTGGGCGGATCGGCGCTGCGCTGACCGTTCAGCTGCCGGTGTGTGCGAGGCCGACGTGCTGCTCGAACTCGGCCGCCTTCGCCTCGCCGAGCTGCTGGCGGACGACGGTGGCGGCCAGCGCGAGCGCGGCCTGCATCGCCTCGGGCGTCTTGGCCTTCTCGACACGGATGTTCGTCGAGTCGGCATAGGGGCCGAGGTGCGCGCTCATCCAACGCACGGCCCGTTGCCGCGTCTCCTGGAGTGTCAGCACCACGGCATTGACCAGCGGCGTCGCCGGGGCGGCCTCGGCTGGTAGCACCACATGCACCGCCGTGACGGCGATCACCTCGATATGACCCTGTTCGAGCAGCGCCTGCAACGTGTCGTCGGCGGGTGGGGTGATCAGCTTCCTGAGTTCTTCGTCCGAGCGCTTGCCGTCGACGAGGATCAGCGCCTGACGCAGGCGCGGCACCAGCCGCAGCGCGCGAGTGGCAATCTCGTTGCGACCTTGTTCCGTCTTGCGGTAGATGGTGCTCATGCGTTCCGACGAAGAAAACTTCGCAAGTTTGTAAGACTAGCGCAAGCTGATGTCTCCGGCTGCGTCGCCCGGTCGGCTGCACAGCGGCAGGTGCGAAGGACAGCACGCCGCTGCCCGTTACAGTGTCGCCTACTGCGAAAGGACGCCCTGACATGGACTACCAGCATCTGCTGACCGAAGTGCGCGGCAGCGCCGCGCTGAAGACCGGCTGGATCACTCTGAACCGGCCCAAGGCGCTGAATGCGCTCAACGATGCGCTGATGGACGAACTGGGCGACGCGCTGCGGGCCTACGACGCCGACGCGTCGGTTGGCTGCGTGGTGATCACCGGCAGCGAGAAGGCCTTCGCCGCCGGCGCCGACATCGGCGGCATGGCGTCGCAGACCTACATGGACGCCTACAAGGCCGACTTCATCACCCGCAACTGGGAGGCGGTGCGCAGCGTGCGCAAGCCGGTGATCGCGGCAGTGGCCGGCTACGCGCTGGGCGGTGGATGCGAGCTGGCCATGATGTGCGATCTGATCATTGCCGCCGACACGGCGCGCTTCGGTCAGCCGGAGATCAAGCTCGGCATCATCCCCGGCGCCGGCGGTACGCAGCGGTTGCCGCGGGCGGTCGGCAAGGCCAAGGCGATGGACCTGGTGCTGACGGCACGCATGATGGACGCGGCCGAGGCCGAGCGCGCCGGCCTGGTGTCACGCGTGGTGCCGGCCGATCGCCTGCTGGCCGAGGCCCAGGAGGCGGCGGACGCGATCGGCGCGATGGGGTTGCCGGCCATCCTGGTGGCCAAGGAGTGCGTGAACCGCGCCTACGAGTCGCCGCTATCGGACGGCGTGTGGTTCGAGCGGCGCATGTTCCAGTCGCTGTTCGGCACCGAGGACCAGAAGGAAGGCATGGACGCGTTCGCGAACAAGCGCAAGCCGGTGTTCCGTCACCGCTGAGCGGCGGCGCGCTCGTCGTCCAGGATCTGCGCGAACTCCTCGTCGGTGAACAGCCTCGACCGGGTGTGGAAGGCCTTGCCTTCCGGCCCCTCGAGCGAGAAGGTGCCGCCGCCGTGGCCGTCGATCACGTCGATGATCAGCTGGGTGTGCCGCCAGTACTCGTACTGCGACTTGCTGATGTAGAACGGGCAGCCGCCGATGTCGCCGAGGTACACGTCACCGGCACCGATGGTGAGTTCGCCCGGCAGGTAGCAGTTGGCGGCGCTGTTGTCGCAGCACCCGCCCGACTGGTGGAACATGAGTTCACCATGTTTCTGCTTGAGCAGCTCGATGAGCTCGACCGTCGCAGGTGTGGCAATGACTTTGTCGACCATGTGGATCACCCATGGAAAAGGGGGTGGATGCCCACCCCCTCCGGTTTGCAGGCGCAGGGCCGGCGTCGCGATCTCGCGATCAGAAGAAGCCGAGCTTGTTCTCGCTGTAGCTGACCAGCAGGTTCTTGGTCTGCTGATAGTGGTCGAGCATGACCTTGTGGTTCTCGCGGCCGATGCCCGACTCCTTGTAGCCGCCGAAGGCGGCGTGCGCGGGGTAGGCGTGGTAGCAGTTGGTCCACACGCGACCGGCCTTGATGGCGCGGCCCATGCGGTAGGCCACGTTGCCGTTGCGGCTCCACACGCCGGCGCCCAGGCCGTACAGCGTGTCATTGGCGATGGCGAGGGCTTCCGCCTCGTCCTTGAAGGTGGTCACGGCCAGCACCGGGCCGAAGATCTCCTCCTGGAATATGCGCATCTTGTTGTGGCCCTTGAAGATCGTGGGCTGCACGTAGTAGCCGCCGTCGAGGTCGCCGCTCATCTGGGCCTGCTGCCCGCCGATCAGCACCTGCGCGCCTTCCTGCTTGCCCAGGTCGAGGTAGGACAGGATCTTGGTCAGCTGTTCCTTCGAGGCCTGCGCGCCGATCATCGTGTCGGTGTCGAGCGGGCTGCCCTGCTTGATCGCGGCCACGCGCTTGAGGGCGCGCTCCATGAACTTGTCGTAGATGGATTCGTGGATCAGCGCGCGCGACGGGCAGGTGCAGACCTCGCCCTGGTTGAACGCGAACAGCACCAGGCCTTCGATCGCCTTGTCGAGGAAGGCGTCGTCCTTGTCCATCACGTCGGCGAAGAACACGTTCGGCGACTTGCCGCCCAGCTCCAGCGTGGCCGGGATCAGGCTGTTGGCGGCGGCCTGCGCGATCACGCGGCCGGTGGAGGTGGAACCGGTGAAGGCGATCTTGGCGATGCGCTTGCTGGTGGCCAGCGGCATGCCGGCCTCGCGGCCGAAGCCGTTGACGATGTTCAGCACGCCCGGCGGCAGCAGGTCGGCGATCAGCTCGGCCAGCACCAGGATGCTCACCGGGGTCGACTCGGCCGGCTTCAGCACCACGCAGTTGCCAGCGCCCAGGGCGGGCGCGAGCTTCCACGCAGCCATCAGGATCGGGAAGTTCCAGGGAATGATCTGGCCGACGACGCCGAGCGGCTCGTGGAAGTGGTAGGCCACCGTGGTTTCATCGATCTCGCTGACGCCGCCTTCCTGCGCGCGCACGCAGCCGGCGAAGTAGCGGAAGTGGTCGGCGCTCAGCGGGATGTCGGCGTTGAGCGTTTCGCGCATCGGCTTGCCGTTGTCCACCGATTCCGCGTAGGCCAGCAGTTCCACGTTGGCGTCGATGCGGTCGGCGATCTTCAGCAGCACGTTGGCGCGCTCGGCGGCCGAGGTGCGGCCCCACTTGTCGGCGGCGGCGTGGGCGGCGTCGAGCGCCAGCTCGATGTCCTCCGGGCCCGAACGGGCGGCGCGGGTGTAGGTCTTGCCGGTGATCGGCGTGATCACGTCGAAGTACTGTCCCTTCACGGGGCCACGAACTTGCCGCCGATGAAGTTGTCGTACTGGGCCTTGAAGGCGACCTTGGAATCGGAGGAGCCGGGATTGGCGTAGCGCATGGGGTGTCTCCAAAGAAGTGGGATGAGCGGGTAATCCGTCGTTCGCGACTGCAGGGGCCGCGTGCCGGTTGCCTTGGGGTCTGACAGGGCAGGGTTCGTGCCACGCGGCACACGGGGCCGAGCAACGACCGATCCATTGCAGTAATCGCGAAGAAGGATTGCTACCGGCTGCGCCATCCAGGGCCGCGGCGGCGTCACTTGCTACCTGGTGGAGCAACTGCGGAGCAGACGCGCAGGAATCCAACCTATGCGAGCAAATGCATAGGATGAGGCGGCGAAGACCCGCATCGATGCGGGCATCGGCGCCCTGCACCGATGCGACGCCGTGGCGTGCGCGGTTCGGCTCAGCCTCGCGCCGCAGCGCGGGGAACAGGATCACGTCGCGGATGTTCGGCGAGTCGGTCAACAGCATCATCAGGCGGTCGATGCCGATGCCGCAGCCCCCGGTGGGCGGCAGGCCGTGCTCGAGCGCGCGGATGTAGTCGGCGTCGAAGTACATCGCCTCCTCGTCACCGGCGTCCTTGTTGGAGGCCTGTGCCGCAAAGCGCGCGGCCTGGTCCTCGGGGTCGTTGAGCTCCGAGAAGCCGTTGCCGAACTCGCGGCCGGTGATGAAGAGCTCGAAGCGCTCGGTGATCGTCGGGTCGGCATCGGAGGCGCGGGCCAGCGGCGACACCTCGACCGGGTAGTCGACGATGAAGGTCGGCTGCCACAGCTTCTCCTCGACAGCCGCCTCGAACAGGCCGAACTGCAGTTCGGCGAGCGACCAGTGCGCCGGCACCTTCTCGCCATGCGCTTCGAGCTTCGCGCGCAGCACCGTGGAGTCGACGGCTTCCGCCGCGCTCAATCCTGCATGCACGACCAGCGAGTCGCGCACCGAGAGCCGCGCGAACGGCGATTCCAGGTCGACGGCCTGCCCACCGTAGGCGAGCTGCGCCGTGCCCACCGCCTTGCGCGCGGCGTGGCGCAGGATCTGCTCGGTGAAGTCCATCAAGTCGTGGTGGGTCCAGTAGGCAGCGTAGAACTCCATCATCGTGAACTCGGGGTTGTGCCGGACCGACACGCCCTCGTTGCGGAAGTTGCGGTTGATCTCGAACACCCGCTCGAAGCCGCCCACCACCAGCCGCTTCAGGTAGAGCTCGGGCGCGATGCGCAGGAACATCTGCTGGTCGAGCGCGTTGTGGTGCGTCACGAAGGGCTTGGCGTTCGCGCCGCCGGGGATGGGGTGCAGCATCGGCGTCTCGACCTCGAGGAAGCCGTGCTCGACCATGAACTGGCGGATCGAGCTCACCGCCTTGCTGCGCGCGCGGAAGCGCTCGCGCGAGGCCTCGTCCATGATCAGGTCGACCTCGCGCTGGCGGTACTTGAGCTCCTGGTCGGCCATGCCGTGGAACTTGTCGGGCAGTGGCCGCAGGCTCTTGGTCAGCAGCCGGATCGTGCCGACCTTGAGGCTCAGCTCGCCGGTGCGGGTCTTGAACAGCGTGCCCTCGGCGCCGAGGATGTCGCCCAGGTCCCAGTGCTTGAAGGCGGCCAGCGCCTCCGGACCGACGGCGTCGGACGTGATGTAGAGCTGGATGCGGCCCGAGCCGTCCTGCACCGTCGCGAAGCAGGCCTTGCCCATCACGCGCTTGAGCATCATGCGGCCGGCGATGCGGGCCGGGATGGCCAGCGCCTCCAGCTCCTCGGCGCTCTTGCCCTCGTGCAGGCGGTGCAGATCGACGGCGTGGTCGCCCGGCTTGAAGTCATTGGGGAAGGCGGCGCCCCCTGCGGCCTGGGCCTGCGCACGCAGCGCGGCGAGCTTCTCGCGGCGTTCGGCGATCAGCTGGTTGTCGTCGGTGCCGGGCGCGGCGGCGTTCGGGGGCGTGGTGGTCATGGGGTGGTCCTGGGAGCGGCGGCACGCGGGCAGGGCGCACGCGGCGGGCGAGCGGCGGATTTTAGAGACTGGCTCCGCGCCGGCGGCCGGAACCCCGGGCCGGTGCCGGC
>NZ_AZND01000201.1:0-6145 GCF_000576205.1 Methylibium sp. T29
CCACCGCGGCGCCGGCCGGCGGCGCCCCCGAGGACCTGGTGACGGCCGGCGAGATCCAGGCGCTGCGCGCCAACCAGCACCGCCTGCAGGCCGAGGTGGTGATGCTGCGTGCGCAACTGCACCGGCTGGCCGCCGAGCTCGGCGTCGACCTGTCCTAGGGTGGCGGCCGGGTAATTTGCCCGAGCTGCGCCGGCCGCGTGCAAACGCCCGGCCCCGGGCCCAGAATCGCCAGCGCCCGCCGTGCGGGCTGCCTGACCCACCAGCCCGGATTCCGATGATGTCCCTGCGCCGCCTCCTCAGGTCTGCCTTGTTCGGCCTCGTGCTGGCCGGCACCGCCGCGGCCGGTGTCGCCGCACCGGGTGCCGGCCCGGCCGCCTGGAGCGGCGATCTGCGTCCGATCGCCGCCGACCAGTGGAACGCCGAGCGCGCCGCGCACCTGCTGGAGCGGGCCGGCTTCGGTCCCACGCCCGAGGAGATCGCGCGCTTCGCCGCGATGACGCCGCAGCAGGCGGTGGCCACGCTGGTGCGGCCGCAGGGCATCGACAACAGCCACCTGCCGCCGTTCGACGCCTCCGACATCCACGAGCCCGGCCTCGAACCGTTTCCCGCCAGCCGGCCGGCCACCACCGAGGCCGCCAAGGCGCGCGGCGAGGCGCTCGGCGTGGCTGCCAAGCCCGAGGGCAACCGCCGCCTGCAGCCGGTGGTCAACAAGTTCTTCTACTGGCTGCGCGCCAGCCGCCTGGAGACGCACCGCGTCGCCTACTGGTGGGCCAACCGCATGCTGCTCACGCAGCGGCCGCTGGAGGAGAAGATGGCGCTGTTCTGGCACGGCCACTTCGCCACCCACGAGGACAAGGTGCGCGACGCGCGCAAGATGCTGCAGCAGCTGCAGCTGTTCCAGGCCAAGGGCCTGGGCAACTTCCGCGAGCTGATGATCGGCGTGGCCCAGGACCCGGCGATGCTGGCCTTCCTGGACGCCGGCGTGAACGTGAAGGGCGCGCCCAACGAGAACTTCGCGCGCGAGATCATGGAGATGTTCACCATGGGGGTGGGCAACTACAGCGAGCGCGACATCCGCGAGGCGGCGCGCGCCTTCACCGGCTGGAACTACGACGACCTGCGCTTCGTCGTCAACCGCGCCCAGCACGACGACAGCGACAAGCTCGTGTTCGGCCGCCGCGGCCCGTTCGACGGCGTGCAGGTCATCGACCTGATCCTCGAGCAGCCGGTCACGGCCGAGTACCTGGCTGGGCGCATCTACCGCTACCTGGCGCGCGACGAGATCACCCCCGAGCTGCGCCGGCGCCTCGGCGCCGTGCTGCGCGACAACCGCTACGAGATCGCGCCGCTGCTCGAAGCCATCTTCCTCTCGCGCGACTTCTACAGCCCCGAGGTGGTGGGCACGCGCATCAAGAGCCCGGTGGAGCTGGTGGTCTCGACCTACCGCAAGCTCGGGCTGAAAGAGGTGCCGGGCGTGCCCGACTTCAACGACGTGACCGGCGCGCTGGGCCAGCACCTGCTGTACCCGCCCACCGTGGCCGGCTGGGCCTACGGCCGCAGCTGGATCACGCCGGGCCTGCTGATGGAGCGCGGCAACTTCGCGCGCGACGTGCTGTTCCCCGACTTCACCGCGCTGCCGAACGACCGCTTCCCGAGCAACGCCACCGGCCTGGAGATCCGCGCGGTGCACGAGCGCATCTCGCGCGGGCTCGACATCACCGCCGCCACCGTGCCCGAAGGCAAGGACATGGCCGGCGGCGAGGCGATGGCCATGTCCAACCGCATGAGCGACCGCGACGAGGAGTTCAACACCCGCTACGGCAGCTACCGCGGCTGGCAGAAGGCGGTCGAGGTGGTGAAGCCCATTCCGCGCACGATGGCGCGCGTGGACCTGAGCGGCCTCGTCGTCGCCAGCGGCAGCCGCAGCACGGCCGACGCGGTCGACGCACTGACGCGCCGCTTCCTGAGCGCACCGGTCGGCGCCGCGCAGCGCGCGGCCTGGGTCGAGTTCCTGACGCGCGAGCTGGGCACCGACCGCATCGACCGCGCATCCACCTACATGGAGGACGGCCTGCGCATGCTGCTGCACCTGATGCTGGCCAGTCCCGACTACCAGCTCGGATGAGGAAGGACCCGCGATGAGCGCTTCGTCCCACACGCCCGCACGCGGCGCCGCCCTGACGCGGCGCGCGCTGTTGCAGGCCGGCCTCGGCGGCCTGGTGCTGCCGACGCCGTTCGCCGCGATGGCGCAGCAGCCGGCCGTCGTGCCGGCGAGCGAACGGCGCCGCATCCTGGTGGTGCTGGAGATGTCGGGCGGCAACGACGGCCTGAACACCGTGGTGCCGTATGCCGACGACACCTACTACCGGCTGCGGCCCAAGCTCGGCATCCCGGCCCAGCGGCTGCGCCGCATCGACGACCACCACGGCTTCAACCCCGGCCTGGCGGGTTTCGAGCGGCTCTACAAGGACGGCAAGCTCGCCATCGTGCACGGCTGCGGCTACGACAACCCGAACTTCTCGCACTTCTCGTCGATGGCCTACTGGCACACCGCGGCGCCCAACAGCGGCGAGGAGTACGGCTGGGTCGGCCGCCTGGCCGACGCGATGCGGCCCGACGGCGCCAGCAACTTCATCGTCAACATCGACGCCACGCAATCGCTCGCGGTGCGCAGCCGGCGCCACGTGCCGGTGGTGTTCGACGACCCGGAGAAGTTCGTCCGCGAAGGCTTCTACGAGGAGCGCGGCCTGCTCGACCGGGTCGAGCCGTCCGAGGCCTCCGACAGCGGCAACCGCCGCTACCTGCGCGACATCGCCCGCAGCGCGCGCGACGCCTCCGAGCTGGTGCGCCAGGCGTGGTCGAAGTACTCCACGCCGGTCGACTACGGCGTGCTGCCGGTCGACCTGCCCAAGGTCGCCTCGCTGATCGCCGCCGGCCTGCCGACGCAGCTCTACTACGTGGCCTACCGCAACAACGCCTTCGACACCCACGTGCACCAGGCCGACCTGCACCAGCGCCTGCTGACCTACGTGTCCGACGGCGTGCTGGCCTTCATGCGCGACATGGAGCGCATCGGCCGTGCCGACGACGTGGTGCTGATGGCGTTCTCGGAGTTCGGCCGCCGCGTGCCCGAGAACACCAGCCTCGGCACCGACCACGGCACTGCCGGCCCGATGTTCATCGTCGGCAAGCCGGTGAAGGGCGGGCAGTACGGCCGGCCGGTCAGCCTGACCGAGCGCACGCCCGACGACAACCTGCGCCACACCACCGACTTCCGCCGCACCTACGCCACCGTGATGGACGGCTGGTTCGGTCGTACCGACACGCAGGCGGTGCTGCGGGGGCGCTTCGAGAGCTTCCCGCTGTTCGCCTGAGGAGGTACGGGCACTTCCGGTGCGAGGCGCGCCGTGGGAGCTGGCGCCGCGCCGGTCCGCTGTGTTGCGTTCATGTCCCCCGAGCCCGACCTCCGGTCGGGCTCTCCTCCTTTACTTCACTCCACACAGCGGCCCGTCGCGGCGCTTCGATACACCGCGGCGTGCCGAGGTTTGAAGACCTTCGCGCCTCTCGGTGGTACGTGCGACCAGGACGTCGGGTGAATGGCGCAGCGAGGTAGAGGAGGAGGGCGGCGGCCGGGAGGCCGACGTCCGGGGGACACGAGCGGAGCCGTTCGCCCGATGGCGTGGTCAGCAGCGCTCGGTGCAGGCGAACCGCAAGCGTCGGCCACGATCACTGGCAAGGCCATCCAACTTCGGCAATGATGTGTCCATGCGCGGACGGCCGCGCCCGAGGCCCGGAGGACGGCGATGCTCGACGCGGCGCTCCTGAGCTACCTGCTGGCGGCCGCCGCGCGCCTGTCGGGCTACGACCCGGTGCCGTTCGAACAGCTGCCCTCGGTCCAGCTGCTGCCGGCCTCGGTGCTCCGCTCGCAGGTCTGTCCGGTGCAGCCGCAGACCTGTGCCGACATGGTGGCCATCTACGACCACACCCGCAGCCGCATCCTGGTCAGCGACGAGCTCGATCCGCACAGCAGCCGCGACAACTCCTTCATCGTCCACGAACTCGTGCACGTGCTCGAGTCGCGCCGCAAGGCCTCGCAGTACCAGACCGACTGCGAGGAGACGCTCGAGTCCGAGCGCACCGCCTACCGCGCCCAGAACCTCTACCTGCGCGAGCAGGGGCGCCCGGAGCGCTACGGCGGGCAGCTGCAGCAGATGGTGTGCGCGCGCGAGCAGCCGCTCGGTGCCAGCGCGATGCGGCTGGAGATGGCGCCGGTCGGATCGCGCGACGAGATGGCGCTGGAGGCCTTCATGCAGGATCTCGGGCGCCGACGTTCGGCGAACGCTCCGCCGCGCTGAGCATCTCTTCCGACGCGCGATGGCCGTCGATCGGCCGCAGCGCCGCGAGGAACTGCTGCGTCGCGCGCTCCCACGAGTACTGCTCGCCGTGGCGGCGCACCGCCTCGCGCGGCAGCTGCAGCGCGCGCAGGCAGGCCACGCGCAGGTCGGTGTGCAGCACGCCGCCGGCGGAGCGGCCCACCACGTCGATCGGGCCCGGCACCGGGAAGGCGGCCACCGGCGTGCCGCAGGCCATGGACTCGGCCATCACCAGGCCGAAGGTGTCGGTCACGCTGGGGAACACCATCACGTCGGCGCTGCGGTAGAGCGTGGCCAGCGCCGGGCCGTCGAGCACGCCGAACCAGCGCACGCCCGGATAGCGCGCCTCGAGCCGGGCGCGCGCCGGGCCCTCGCCGGCGATCCATTTCTCGCCGGGCAGTTCGAGCTTCAGGAAGGCATCGACCTGCTTCTCCACCGCGATGCGGCCGACGTAGAGGAACACCGGGTGCTCGGCGCGCGGCAGGCGCGGGCCGTCGGCGCTGAACAGGCCCAGGTCGACGCCGCGCGACCACCAGCGCGCGTGCCGGAAGCCGCGGGCGCGCAGGTCGTCCACGATGGCCGGCGTGGGCGTCAGCGTGCCCAGCCCGGCGTTGTGGAAGCGCCGCAGCAGCGCATAGCTCCAGGCCGTGGGCAGGCGCGTGCGCGCGTGCACGTACTCGGGAAAGCGGCTGTGGTACGCAGTGGTGAACGGCCAGCCGCGCGAGCGGGCCACCGAGCGCGCCAGCCAGCCCAGCGGCCCCTCGGTGGCGATATGCAGGCAGTCGGGCGCGAAGGCATCGATGCGCCGCGCGACGCCGCGGCGCGTGGTCAGCGCCAGCTCGATCTCGGGGTAGCTGGGGCAGGGCATGCTGCGAAAGCCCTGCGGCGACAGCAGCTCCACCTCGTGCCCGAGCTTCTGCAGCTCGCGGCGCGTCATCTTCAGCGTGCGGACCACGCCGTTGACCTGCGGTTCCCAGGCGTCGGTGACGATCATCAGCTTCATGCGTTCTCCGGTGTGGCGTTGCGATGCGGTGCGGGGTGGGCGCCCAGGCTCGCGTGGCGGCGGTGCAGCGCGGTGATCGCGGCCGTGGCCAGCGCCACCAGGGCGCCGAAGCCCCAGATCAGCAGCGCCAGCGGCAGGCCGGCCGCGGTGAGCGCGGCATAGAGCGCCAGCAGGGCCAGCACGCCCAGGTTCTCGTTGAAGTTCTGCACCGCGATCGAGCGGCCGGCGCTCAGCAGCGTGTGGCCGCGGTGCTGCAGCAGCGCGTTCATCGGCACCACGAAGAAGCCGGCGCAGGCGCCCACCGCGGCCAGCAGCGGCGTGGCCGCGAACGGCTGCTCGATGACCGTCATCCACGGCACCAGCAGGCCCATCGCGATGCCCAGCGGCAGCACCCGCGTGGCGTTCGGCAGGCTCAGCCAGCGGCCGGCCGCCACGGCCCCGGCGATCAGGCCGAGCGCGGTCGCGATCTGCAGCCCTGCGGCTTCGTGCAGATCCAGCCCCAGCGAGTGCTCGGCCCAGCGCAGCACCACGAACTGCAGCGTCGCGCCGACGCCCCAGAACAGCGTGGTCACGGCCAGAGAAACGCGACCGGCCGGATCGCGCCACAGCCGGCCGTTGTCGTCGGCGAACTGCCGCAGCAGCCGGCCCGGCGCCACGCGCGGGTAGCGCGCGCCGCTGTCCGGGATGCACAGGTTCAGCACGCCGGCCAACACGAACAGCGCCAGCACCGTGAGCAGCGCCGGCAGCAACTGCGTGCCGCCGGTCGGCA
>NZ_AZND01000202.1:0-6138 GCF_000576205.1 Methylibium sp. T29
CCAGGCGCGGCGCGGTAGCACGCGATGGCGTCGTCGAGATGGCCCTGGGCCTGGCGCACGGCGCCGAGGTTCGCGTGCGCGGCGGCGTAGCCCGGCTGCAGCGCCACCGCGCGCCGCAGGCTGGTGACGGCCTCGTCGAGCTGCTGCAGATCCTTGAGCGCGGTGCCGAGGTTGTAGTGCGCCACCGCGAAGTCGGGCTTCAGCGCGACGGACCGCCGGTAGGCGGCCACGGCCTCGTCGAGCCGGCCCAGGCGGCCGCAGGTGGCGGCCAGGTTGAACAGCAGTTCGGCCGACTGCGGCGCCAGCGCCGCCGCCCGGCGGAAGCTGGCCGCCGCGGCGTCGAGCTTGTGCTGTTCCGAGCAGGCCGTGCCGTGCAGGTTGTGCAGGGCCGCATCCTGCGGGTGGCTCTTCAACAGCCGCGCCGCTGCGGTCTCTGCCTCCGGCCAGCGGCCGGCCTGGCAGTGCGCGAGCACGGCGTTCACCTCGGCCGGGTGGGGGCCGCGTGCGGAGCGGGGGGCGGGTCGTTGCATGGTGAGAGGGCGAGGACGCGTCGCGCAGCGTAGCCAGCGGCGCGCCGCATGGCTATGCGGCTGATGCCGATCCACGCGGCCGGCGACCGCGCTCCCTAGAATCGGCGCACGCCGACCCTCCGTGACCGATCGCCGCCATGTCCCCGCAACGCCACTTCCGTATCGCCCCGAGCCTGCTGTCGGCCGACTTCGCCCGCCTGGGCGAGGAGGTGAAGGATGTCATCGCCGCCGGCGCCGACTGGATCCACTTCGACGTGATGGACAACCATTACGTACCCAACCTCACCTTCGGGCCGATGGTCTGCGAGGCCCTGCGCAAGCACGCGGTCACCGCCGCCGGCGTGCGCGTGCCGATCGACGTGCACCTGATGGTGCAGCCGGTCGATGCGCTGGCGCAGGCCTTCGCCAAGGCCGGTGCCGACCTGGTGAGCTTCCACCCCGACGCCAGCACCCACGTGGACCGCACGCTGCAGTTGATCAAGGACGCCGGCTGCCAGGCCGGCCTGGTGTTCAACCCGGCCGCCTCGCTCGACGTGCTGGAGTGGGTGATCGACAAGGTCGACCTGGTGCTGCTGATGAGCGTGAACCCCGGATTCGGCGGGCAGAGCTTCATCCCGTCGACCCTGAAGAAGCTGGCGCGCGTGAGGCAGCTGATCGACGCCAGCGGACGCGACATCCGCCTCGAGGTGGACGGCGGCATCAAGACCGACAACATCCGCGCGGCCGCCGATGCCGGGGCCGACACCTTCGTCGCCGGCAGCGCGATCTTCGGCCAGCCGGACTACAAGGCGGTGATCGACGCGATGCGCGCGCGGCTCGCCGCCTGAGGCAGCGAGTGGGTTGCTATGCCGGGCCTCAGGCGTCCGGCGTGTCGAGCAGGTCGCGGAACTTGGACCAGCCGTTGCGCAGCCAGTAGAGGGTGCAGCCGCTGAGGTTGTCACCCGGCGCCCAACTCGGCCGCTGGCGCGGCATGCCCAGGTCCTTCAGGTCATCCCAGTACTCGCTGTGGACATGGCGCTCCAGCGCGAAGGCCACCAGCCGCTCGCTGGCGCGGTCGGTCAACAGGCGGTTCTGGGCGTCGTAGGCCGCGGCCCGTCCCGACGCGGGCTCGAGAAGCACCAGGTAGGGCTTTTCGATCGGAGGAAGCAACGGGGCGGTTTCAGCGCTCATGACGACACGGCCTTGGAACGGTTCAACTTCTGGCGCCACTGTGCCGGGTTGGCGGCGCCGGCTCATGCTGGAGAAGACCCTGTGGAAGCCGAGTGCGATTGCTCCATGTTGCATTGCAGCAAGAGAATGTTGCGCCGCCGTGTAGCGCTCCCGGGCGCAGCGTCCCGACTGTCCTCCGCAGGAGCACTGCGGAAGTACCGCGGGACTGCATCGCCCGGCGGCCCCAGGCGCATGGCGCGCGATGCGCTGGTGCGCGAACTCGAACGCGCGCCTGCTAGACTGGCCTCATGTTCATGTCGCGCAAGCACATCACGGGGTCTCACGACCGGGGAGCCTGGCCCTGGCGTCGCCGGGCCGGCTGACCCGCGACGCTGCGTCTGGCCGGCTTCACACCGGTCTTTTAGCAGCCACCCGATGTCTTGTTTGCGCGGCCGCCCGCTCCCGGGTGGGCCTGGGCCACGGAGGGCCCCGACGTGATCACCGAACTCGAATTCAAGAGCCTGGCCGAGCAGGGCTACAACCGCATTCCGTTGATCGGCGAGGCGCTCGCCGACCTGGAAACCCCGCTGTCGCTGTACCTGAAGCTGGCCGGAGGCCGGCCGCTGAGCTTCCTGCTCGAGTCGGTGGTCGGCGGCGAGCGCTTCGGGCGCTACTCCTTCATCGGCCTGCCGGCGCGCACGTTGCTGCGCGCCACCGGCGAGCACTGCGAGGTGGTGACCGACGGCCAGGTGACCGAGACGCACCACGGCAACCCGCTGGACTTCATCGAGGCCTACCAGAGCCGCTTCAAGGTGGCGCTGCGGCCCGGCCTGCCGCGCTTCTGCGGCGGCCTCGCCGGCTACTTCGGCTACGAGGCGGTGCGCTTCATGGAGCCCAAGCTGGCCGGCGCGCGGCGCGAGGGCGGCATCGGCACACCCGACATCCAGCTGCTGCAGACCGAGGAGCTGGCGGTCATCGACAACCTGTCGGGGCGGCTCTACCTGATCGTCTACGCCGATCCGTCGCAGCCCGAGGCCTACTTCCGCGGCAAGAAGCGGCTGGCCGAGCTGAATGACCGACTGCGCTACAGCGTGACCGCGCCGGCCGTGAAGCGCGGCCCCTCGCACGCGGTGGAGCGCGAGTTCGCGCGCGCCGACTACGAGGCCGCGGTGCTGCGCTGCAAGGAGTACATCGCAGCCGGCGACTGCATGCAGATCGTGTTCGGCCAGCGCCTGCGCAAGCGCTACACCGAGAGCCCGCTGTCGCTCTACCGTGCGCTGCGCTCGATGAACCCGTCGCCGTACATGTACTTCTATGACATGGGCGACTTCCAGATCGTCGGCGCCTCGCCTGAGATCCTGGTGCGCCACGAGCAGGTGCCCGAGGGCCAGAAGGTCACGATCCGCCCGCTGGCCGGCACCCGACCGCGTGGCGCGACGCCCGAGCGCGACCTCGCGGTCGAGGCCGAGTTGCTGGCTGACCCGAAGGAGCGCGCCGAGCACCTGATGCTGATCGACCTGGCGCGCAACGACATCGGCCGCATCGCGCAGACCGGCTCGGTCAAGGTGACCGAGGCCTTCGCGGTCGAGCGCTATTCGCACGTGATGCACATCGTCAGCAACGTCGAGGGCCTGCTGAAGCCGGGCACGACCAACATGGACGTGCTGCGCGCGACCTTCCCGGCCGGCACGTTGAGCGGTGCGCCGAAGATCCGCGCGATGGAGATCATCGACGAGCTCGAGCCGGTGCAGCGCGGCATCTACGGCGGCGCCTGCGGCTACCTGAGCTTCGCTGGCGACATGGACGTCGCGATCGCGATCCGCACCGGCATCGTCAAGGACAACGTGCTCTACGTGCAGGCGGCGGCCGGCATCGTGGCCGACTCGGTGCCCGAGCTGGAGTGGAAGGAAACCGAGCACAAGGCGCGCGCCGTACTGCGCGCGGCGGAGCTGGTCGAGGAGGGCTTCTGACATGCTCCTGATGATCGACAACTACGACAGCTTCACCTTCAACCTGGTGCAGTACTTCGCCGAGCTCGGCGAGGAGGTGAAGGTGTTCCGCAACGACGAGATCACGCTGACCGAGATCGAGGCGCTGCGGCCCGATCGCCTGGTGCTCTCGCCCGGCCCCTGCTCGCCGGCCGAGGCCGGCATCTGTGTCGAATCGATCCGCCACTTCGCCGGCAGGCTGCCGATCCTGGGCGTGTGCCTGGGTCACCAGGCGATCGGCGCGGCGCTGGGCGGACGCATCGTGCGCGCACAGGTGCAGATGCACGGCAAGGCGAGCGAGATCACGACCGACCGGCACGGTGTGTTCGCGAACCTGCCCGAGCGCTTCAACGTGATCCGCTACCACTCGCTGGCGATCGAGCGCGCGACGCTACCGGCCGAGCTGGCGGTGAGCGCGACCACGCCGGACGGCGAGATCATGGGCGTGCGCCACCGCTCGCTGCCGATCGAGGGAGTGCAGTTCCACCCCGAGTCCATCCTGACCGAGCATGGCCACGCGATGCTGAAGAACTTCCTCGAAGGAGCTCGCTAGATGATCACGGACACCGCCGCCCTTCAGCGCACGATCGAGCACCGCGAGATCTTCCACGACGAGATGCTGCACCTGATGCGACGCATCATGAGCGGCGAGATGTCGCCGGTGATGATCGCCGCGCTGGCGGTGGGCCTGCGCGTCAAGAAGGAGAGCATCGGCGAGATCGCCGCTGCGGCCACCGTGATGCGCGAGTTCGCGACGCCGGTGCCGGTGGCCGACACCGAGCACCTGGTCGACCTGTGCGGCACCGGCGGCGACGCCGCCCACACCTTCAACATCTCGACCACCGCGATGTTCGTCGCGGCGGCAGCCGGCGCGCGCGTGGCCAAGCACGGTGGGCGCAGCGTGTCCTCCACCTCGGGCAGCGCCGACGTGCTCGAGGCGCTGGGCGCCAGCATCGACCTCGCGCCGGCGCAGGTGGCCGAGTGCCTGGCCGAGTCGGGCATCGGGTTCATGTTCGCGCCCAACCACCACCCGGCGATGAAGCACGCCGGCCCGGTGCGCAAGGAACTCGGTGTGCGCACGATCTTCAACATCCTCGGGCCGCTCACCAACCCGGCGGGCGCGCCGAACCAGTTGATGGGCGTGTTCCACCCCGACTTGGTCGGCATCCAGGTGCGCGTGCTGCAGCGCCTGGGCTCGCGCCACGTGCTGGTGGTGTATGGCATGAACGGCATGGACGAGATCTCGCTGTCCGGCGAGACGCTGATCGGCGAGCTGAAGGACGGCGAGGTGCGCGAGTACACGGTGCATCCGAGCGACTTCGGCCTGCCGGTCTACGACACCCGGGGGTTGAAGGTGGGCGAGCAAGGACGAGTCGGTCGGCTGCATCCGCCGCGCGCTCGCCGACGAGGCGGGGCCGGTGCGCGACATCGTGCTGCTCAACGCCGGCGCGGCGCTGTACGCCGCCGACGTCGCGCCATCGATCGGCGAGGGTGTGCGCCTGGCGCGCGAGGCGGTGGCCTCGGGTGCGGCGGCGAAGACGCTCGAGCGGTTCGTCACGACGACGCGCCGGCTCAAGGGGGCGGCGTGAGCGGCGAAGACATCCTGCAGAAGATCGTCGCGGTCAAGCGGGACGAGATCGTGGCCGCGCGCAAGCGGCGCTCGCTTGCCTCGCTGCGCGCCGACGCAGAGTCGGCCGAACGGCGCGCCGACCTGCGCGACTTCACCGGCGCGCTGCGCGGGTGCGTCGCGGCCGGCCGGCCGGCGGTGATCGCCGAGGTCAAGAAGGCCAGCCCGAGCAAGGGCGTGCTGCGCGAGCACTTCGTGCCGGCGGCGATCGCCGAGAGCTACGCCCGCCACGGCGCGGCCTGCCTGTCGGTGCTGACCGACGAGCGCTTCTTCCAGGGCTCGGTCGACTACCTGTTGGCCGCCCGCGCCGCCTGCCCGCTGCCGGTGCTGCGCAAGGACTTCATGGTCGACGACTACCAGGTGTTCGAGGCGCGCGAGATGGGTGCCGACTGCATCCTGCTGATCGCCGCCTGCCTGGCCGACGCCAGATGGCCGACCTGGAAGCGGTGGCGCAGGCGCTCGGCCTGGCAGTGCTGGTCGAGGTGCACGACGGCGCCGAACTCGACCGCGCGCTGCGGCTGAAGACGCCGCTGGTCGGCATCAACAACCGCAACCTGCGGACCTTCGAGGTCACGCTCGACACCACGCTGGGCCTGTTGCCGCGCGTGCCGCCGGACCGCCTGCTGGTGACCGAGAGCGGCATCCTCGCGCCGGCCGACGTGCGGCGCATGCGCGAGGCCCAGGTGCACGCCTTCCTGGTCGGCGAAGCCTTCATGCGCGCGCCCGATCCCGGCTTGGCGCTGGCCGCGCTGTTCGGCTGAGGCGCGTGACCGCCGCCGATAGCGCGCTGGACGACGAGGCCCTCGACGCCGGCTGGCGGCCGGTGGTCGGCGCCTTCCGCGGC
>NZ_AZND01000203.1:0-6085 GCF_000576205.1 Methylibium sp. T29
CAGCGCGTGTCGGGCGCGTCGCGGGCATCGCGGGCGTCGCGCTCGATGTCGGCCTGCAGCGCCGCCCAGCCCTCGCGGCCGAGTCCGCGCAGCGTGCGGATGTTGGCCTCGTAGATGGACTCGGCCTCGGGGAAGGCCGCCACGGCACGGTCGATGCTGGCCTCGCGCAGCAGGTGCAGCGTCGGGTAGGGTGCACGGTTGCTGGCGTTCTCGGCATCGTCGGGCGCGGTGCCGGCGAACTGGTAGTCCGGATGGAAGCTCGCCACTTGCAGCACGCCCTCGAAACCCAGGCGCTCGATCGCGGCATCGACCCGGTCGAGGAAGTCGTTGTAGTCGAGAAAATCGCCCAGCACCTGCGGATGCATCAGCAGCGTGGTGTCGACCTCCGCCGGGTCGGCCTCGGCCAGCGCGCGCAGTTCGCGGCACAGCTCGTCGAGCAGGCGCTCGGGCTCGGCGGCCTCGCTGACGACATAGCGCACCTGGCCCTTGGCCTCCACCGCCTTGGCGAAGGGGCAGAGGTTCAGGCCGATCACCGCATGCCTCAGCCACGCCCGGGTGCGGGCGATCACGAGCGCGGCGTCGACGGGCGGCGGCGGGGGCGACATGGGCTGGGCGTTCCGTGCGGCCGCGTGCGATGGCGCGCGGCCCTGCCGGCGAGTCTCAGGGCGCGAGCAGCCGGTTGACGCTGCCCACGTCGTCGGGCTTGAGCGTGCCCGCCGCCTGGCGCAGCAGCAGGTTGCCCAGCACCACGTCGTAGCGGGCGCGCGCCAGGTCGCGCTGGGTGGTGTAGAGCTGCGTCTGCGCGTTCAGCACGTCGAGGTTGACGCGCACGCCGACCTTGTAGCCGAGCTGGGTGGCCTCGAGCGCGAGCTTGTTGGAGGCCTCGGCGGCTTCGAGGGCCTTCACCGTGGCCAGGCCCGACTGGACGGTGAAGTAGGCCTGGCGCGTGCCCTGGGTGACGCTGCGGCGCGCGAACTCCAGGTCGTTGCGCGACTTCTCCTCCAGCGACAGCGTTTCCTTCACGCGGTTCTGGATCGAGTAGCCGGCGAACAGGGGCAGGTTCAGCTCCACGCCGATCTGCGCGCTGGTGGTGCTGCCGCTCAGACCGCTGCCGGCGGTGCGGCCGGTGTTGCGGTTGCGGCCGACGCCGCCCACGAGGTCGACTGTCGGCAGGTGGCCGGCACGCGCCTTCTCGGTCTCGAGCTGCGCCACCTCGTAGGCCAGCTGGGCCTTGCGCACGCTGGGCGACTGGCCCGCCTGCGTCACCCAGTCCTCCACGTTGGCCGGCAGCACCTCGGGCAGCTGCACCGGGACCGTCAGCGGCCGCGGTTCGACGTCGGTGCGCCCGACGAGCTGGTCGAGTGCGATGCGCCGTACGCGCAGGTCGTTCTCGGCGGCGATCTCCTGCGCGGTGGCGAGGTCGTAGCGGGCCTGCGCTTCGCGCGTGTCGGTGATGGTTGCGGTGCCGACCTCGAAATTGCGCTTCGCCGAGGCCAGCTGCTCGGCGATGGCGGTCTTGTTGGCGCGTGTCGTCGCCAGCGTGTCCTGTGCCGCCAGCACGTCGAAGTAGGCCTGGCTCAGCCGCACCACCAGGTCCTGCTCGGCGCTCTCGAGGTCGGCCATCGACACCGCATAGCTCTTCTCGGCCTGATCGATCGTGCTGCTGTTGCTGCGGTTGAACAGCGGTTGCAGCGCCGAGATCTGCGCGCCGGTGCTGGTGCCGCTCGCGCTGCCGGCCGATGTGTCGGTCTCGCTGCGGGTGGTGCTCGCCGACAGGGCCACGCTCGGGCGGTTGAGCGCCTTCACCTGCTCGTAGCGGAACTGTGCCGAATCGGCCAGCGCGCGGGCCGCCAGGTAGCTGGCGTCGTAGCCGCGTGCGGCGTCGTACAGCGACTGCAGGCTCTGAGCCTGCGCCACCGCGGCGGCACCGAGCAGCAGACCAGCCGTCAGCGCCCGGGCCAGGCGGTGCCGCCGCGGCAGCGGCGACGGCGGGCAGTGCGAGGAGCGCTGGGGCATGGGGATCTTTCTGCAGGGACCCGGCACGCGGGATCAGAAACTGAAGGAGGAGGGTTCGCCGAAGCCGTCGAGTCGCGGCGCAAGCGTGTCGAACAGCTCCACGCTGTGGAAGCCGCCGCCCTCGGTGCGGGTCACGAGCACGGCGCGCATCACCGGATCCCGGCCGACGATGGCGGCGAGTCGCCCGCCCACCTTGAGCTGGTCGAGCAGGCCGCGCGGGATCTCGGCCACCGAGCCCGACAGCGCGATCACGTCGAACGGGCCGTCGGTTGCCGTGGCGCGCGAACCGTCGGCCTCGCGCACCTCGACGTTGACGACCGCCGCGCGCTGCAGGTTGATGCGGGCCTGCAGCGCCAGCGCGGGGCGGATCTCGAGGCTGAGCACTTCACGGGCCTTGTGGCCAAGCAGCGCGGCCATGAAGCCCGACCCCGTGCCGACCTCGAGCACGCGCTCGTGCTTGTGCACCGCCAGCTCCTGCAGCAGGCGGGCCTCGACCTTGGGCGACAGCATGAACTGCCCCTCGGCCAGTGGCAGCTCCATGTCGGTGAAGGCCAGGGCGCGGTAGGCCGACGGCACGAACTCCTCGCGGCGTACCACGGCCAGCAGCGACAGCACCGAGGAGTCCAGCACATCCCAGGGGCGGATCTGCTGTTCGATCATGTTGAAGCGGGCTTGTTCGATGTTCATGAGGCTCTCGCGGAAGGGGGTTTGCAAGGCGGCGAATTCTATTTCGGGGGTGGAATCGGTCTCACGACAGGGCGTCCGCTTGTGCGGTACCACCCGGCGCCGGCCGGTGCGGGTGCCAGCGGCGACGCGCCCAGCTGGCCAGGTCGTCAAGGTAGCAGTAGATCACCGGCACCACCACCAGCGTCAGCAGCGACGAGGTGATCACGCCGCCGATCACGGCCTGGCCCATCGGCGCGCGTTGCTCCGAACCCTCGCTGAGCGCAAAGGCCAGCGGCACCATGCCGAAGATCATGGCCAGCGTGGTCATCAGGATCGGCCGCAGGCGCACCTGCGCGGCGTGCAGCAGGGCGTCCTCGCGGCCCATCGGGGCGTGCTCCCCGGCGGCGCCGTGCGTGCCCTCGCGCGAGCGGATCGCGAAGTCGACCAGCAGGATGGCGTTCTTGGTGACCAGGCCCATCAGCATCACGATGCCGATGATGCTGAACATGTTGAGCGTGGAGCGGAACGCCAGCAGCGCCAGCACCACGCCGATCAGCGTGAGCGGCAGCGAACTCATCAACGCCAGCGGCTGCAGGAAGCTCCGGAACTGGCTGGCGAGGATCATGTAGATGAAGACGACGGCCAGTGCCAACGCACCGATCGCATAGCTGAACGACTCCTGCATGTTCTTGGTCGAGCCGCCGAAGCTGTAGCGGTAGCCAGGCGGCCAGGCCACGCTGTCGAGCAGCTTGCGGATGTCCGCCGACACATCACCCGAGCTGCGGCCGAAGGCGTTGGCGTCGATGTTGATCTCGCGATTGAGGTCACGGCGGTTGATCTGGTTCGGGCCGGTCGACGGGCTCACCTCGGCCACCTGCGACAGTCGCACGATGCGCGGCGTGCCGTCGGCCGCGGCCGTCACGTTGAGCGGCAGCCGCGCCAGGTCGGCCAGCGAGTGGCGGCTCTCGGGCGCGAGGCGCACGTTCACGTCGTAGTTCTCGCCGTCCGGCGCGCGCCAGTTGCCCACCGTGGTGCCCGCCACGAGCGTGCGCAGGCTGCCGGCGAGCGCGTCGACGTTGAGCCCTGCGTCGGCCGCGGCGTCGCGCTTCACCTCGATCGACACCGTGGGCTTGTCGGGCTTGAGCGTGCTGTCCAGATCCACCAGGCCGGGGATGTCTCGCAGCTTCGCGGTGATCAGCGCGGACAGGCGCGCCAGCTCGGAGAGATCGGGGCCCTGGATCGAGAACTGCAGGCTCTTGCCGCCGCCCAGGTCGGTCTGGCCGATGTTGGTGACCGTGATGCCGGGGATGCCGGCAAGGCGTTCGCGCAGCGGCACCGCCAGTTGCGCCACGTCGCGTTCGCGATCCTTGCGGTCGACCAGCCGCACGTAGACAGCGCCGTAGATCTTGCCGAGCGCCTGGCCGCTGTTGATGGTGGTGACGGTGTAGCGCACCTCGGGCATCTCGCGCAGCACCTGATCGATCTGCTTCGCGCGCTGCTCGGTGAGTTCGATCGACGAGCCGACCGGCGTGTAGAAGTTGAGCTGGGTCTCCGAGAAGTCGGCCTTGGGCACGAACTCGGCGCCGAGCAGCGGGATGACGAAGAAGCTGCCCGCGAAGGTGGCAGCGGCCAGGCCCAGCGTCGCGAGCCGGTGCGCGAGCGACCAGCGCAGGATGCGCTGGTAGCCGTTCGACAACCGGCCGGTGAAACGGTCGAACGCGCCGGTGACGCGACCGATGGTCCGGTCGTACAACGTGAGCGGCGCACCGCGGTGGATGCCGTGAGCCTGCGGGTCGTTCCACACGCTCGACAGCATGGGGTCGAGCGTGAAGCTCACGAACATCGAGATCAGGACCGCCGCGACGATGGTGAGCCCGAACTCGTGGAAGAACTTGCCCACGATGCCGCCCATGAATCCGATCGGCAGGAACACCGCGACGATGCTCAGCGTGGTGGCCAGCACTGCGAGGCCGATCTCCTGGGTGCCGTCGAGTGCGGCCTGGTGCGGGCTCTTGCCCATCTGCACGTGGCGCACGATGTTCTCGCGCACGACGATCGCGTCGTCGATCAGCAAGCCCACGCACAGGCTCAGCGCCATCATCGTGATGGTGTTGATGGTGAAGCCGAACGCGTACATGAACAGGAAGGTGCCGATCAGCGCGATCGGCAGCGTCAGGCCGGTGATGACGGTGGAGCGCCAGGAGTTGAGGAACAGGAACACGATCAGGATCGTCAGCGCCGCGCCCTCGATCAGCGTGCGCTTGACGTTCGCCACCGACACGCGGATCGAGCGCGAGTTGTCGCGGTTGATCTCGGTGCGGATGCCCGGCGGCGTCACGTCGCGGGCGTTCTCCAGTGCGCGCTGCAGCCCGTCGACCACGGCGATGGTGTTCTCACCCTGAGATTTCTGCACCGACAGCAGCACGGTGCGCTGGCCGTTGTAGAGCGCCAGCGTCTCCAGCTCCTGCGGACCGTCCACCACGTCGGCCAGCTGGCGCAGCCGGATCGGCGCGCCAGCGCTCAGGTTGTTGCCGGCGGCACCCTTGCGCGCGACTACGATGTCGCGGAAATCCTCCGGCGTCTTCATGCGCGCGTTGATCTGCACCACGCGCTCCTGCTCGCGCGAGCGGATCGCGCCCATCGGCAGCTCCTGGTTCTCGCTCTTCACCGCGGCCAGCACCTGCTCCACGCTGACGCCCAGCGCTTCCATCGCCGCGGGCCGCAGGTAGATGTTGATCTCACGCTCCAGCCCGCCGATCAGCGATACCGCGCCGACGCCGCGCACGTTCTCCAGGCGCTTCTGCAGCACCTGGGTGGCCCACGTGGTGAGCTCCTGGGTGCTGCGCCGGCCGTCCTCGGACAGCACGGCGACGTTGAAGACCGGCTGGCTGGCCGGGTCGAAGCGCGAGACGCGCGGCTCCTCGACCTCCTCGCGCAGCAGCGGGCGGACCAGCGCGACCTTCTCGCGCACGTCCTCGGCGGCCTTGCGGCCGTCGACGTCGAGGTTGAACTCGATGATGACGATCGAGCTGCCCTCGTAGGAGCGCGAGTACAGCGAGTTGATGCCGGCGACGGTGTTGACCGCCTCCTCGACCTTCTTCGTCACCTCGCTCTCGACGATCTCGGGCGAGGCGCCGGGGTAGTCGAACTGCACCACGACGGTGGGAAAGTCGATGTTGGGGAACTGGTCGACCGACAGCCGCTGGTAGCTGAACAGGCCCAGCACGACGAAGGCGAGCATCACCATCGTGGCCATCACCGGGTTGGCGATCGAGACGCGGGTGAACCACATGGGGCGGTCGCTGTCCTGCGTTTCAGCGCGTCGTGGTGGCGCCCGAAGAGGCCGACGCGGTGGCCGGCGCGGGCGCCTCGCCGGGCGCTGGCAGCCGCACCCGGGTGCCCT
>NZ_AZND01000204.1:0-6079 GCF_000576205.1 Methylibium sp. T29
CTCGCGCGCGCCGCCCTGCGGGGCCAGCGGCAGGAGCTCGGCGAACGGCGGCTCGGGGCTGTCGCCGCGATCGGTCATGGGGATGGCCCCGCCACCGTGCCGCTGTCCAGCGTGGTGAGATGACCCTGCAGCAGGCCGGCGTAGCGCCCGCTCGCCACCAGCATCAGGTCGCAGAACTCGCGCGCCGCGCCGTGGCCGCCGGCCAACGTCGTCACGTGGTCGACCCGCGCGCGCACCTCGGCATGCGCGTTGGACGGCGCCGCCGCGAAGCCGGCCCGCACCAGCAGCGGCAGGTCGGGCCAGTCGTCGCCGATCGCCGCCACCTGGGGCCAGTCCAGGCCCAACGTCGCGAGCAACGCGGTCGCGGCAACCAGCTTGTCGTGGGCACCGTAGACCGCGTGTGCGATGCCCAGATCGGCCACGCGCCGCCGCACCGCCGGTGAATCGCGGCCGGTGATCACCAGCGGCGCGATGCCGCCCTGCGCCAGCAGCTTGAGGCCATGGCCGTCGAGCGAGTTGAAGGCCTTGACGGTCTCGCCGTGCTCACCGATGTACAGCCGCCCGTCGGTCAGCACGCCGTCGACGTCGAAGATCGCCGCGCGCAGTCCCTGCGCCTTCAGCAGCAGCGACGGCGCGAACTGCAGCGTCGCCCGGAATTCGCGCCGGCTCTGCTCATCCATCAGATGACCTTCGCGCGCAGCAGATCGTTGATGTTCAGCGCACCGACCAGCACGCCCTGGGCATCGACCACGAGCACACTGGTGATGCGGTGCGTCTCCATCAGGTCGGCGGCATCGACGGCCAGTGCGTCGTCGCGCACCGTGCGCGGCGCCGGATGCATCACCTCCGCGGCCGTCAGCGCGCGTAGGTCGCCGCCCTTCTCGATCAGGCGGCGCAGGTCGCCGTCGGTGAAGATGCCCTGCACGCGGCCGGCGTCATCGACGATCGCTGTGGCGCCCAGGCCCTTCGCGCTCATCTCGCGCATCAGGTCGGTGAACGCCGTTGCCGGCCCCACGCTCGGCACCGCGTCGCCTCCGCGCATCACGTCGCGCACGTGCGTCAGCAGCTTGCGCCCCAGCGAACCGCCAGGATGCGAGCGCGCGAAGTCTTCCTCTTTGAAGCCGCGGGCATCGAGCAGCGCGACGGCGAGGGCGTCACCCAGCGCCATCTGCGCGGTGGTGCTGGCCGTCGGTGCCAGGTTCAGCGGACAGGCCTCCTGTGCGACCGCGCTGTCGAGCACCAGCTCGGCATGGCGCGCGAGGTTGGAGTCGGCCCGGCCGGTGATCGCGATCAGCATGACGCCCAGCCGCTTGAGCACCGGCAGGATGGCCGCCAGCTCGTCGCTCTCGCCGGAGTTCGAGATCGCCAGCACGATGTCGGACGGGGTCACCATGCCCAGGTCGCCGTGACTCGCCTCGGCAGGGTGCACGAACATCGCCGGCGTGCCGGTCGAGGCCAGTGTCGCGGCGATCTTGCGGCCCACGTGGCCGCTCTTGCCCATGCCCATCACGACCACGCGGCCGCGGCATACCAGCATGGCCGCGACCGCCCGTGCGAACGCGTCGGCCATCGGCCCGACGATGCGCTGCTGCAGTGCGCCCAGCGCCTGCGCCTCGACCGCCAGCGCCTGCGCGCCCATCTTGACGCTGCGCTGCGGGGAATACGAGGAGGAAGAGGAAGAAGAAGCGGAGGGTGGCGTCACAGGGTGCGCCCCGGGCTCGCGCCGCAGGGCCTTCGGTAGCATCGGATGATTCTAGCGCCGCCCCCCATGCGGGTCGCCGCCCGCGGCACCGATCCTGCAAGCCCCCAACGGATGGCCTCTTCCCTCGAACTCGCCCTGCTCTACCTCGTGGCCGCGGTGCTCAGCGTCGCGGCCTGCCGGTCGCTGAAGCTGCCGCCGATGCTCGGCTACCTGGCCGCCGGCGTGCTGATCGGTCCGAACGCGCTGGCGCTGGCACGCGACTCCGTCGGCGTGCAGTACCTCGCCGAGTTCGGAGTCGTGTTCCTGATGTTCGTCATCGGGCTGGAGTTCAATCTGCCCAAGCTGCGCAGCATGCGCACGCTGGTGTTCGGCCTCGGGCTGTCGCAGGTGTCGCTGACCATCGCCGCCACCGTGGCCGGCAACGCCCTGCTGGCCTGGGTCTTCTCGATGGCCGGCAAGTCCTGGGGGCTGGGTTGGCAGAGTGCGATCGCGCTGGGCGCGGCGCTGGCCATGAGCAGCACCGCCATCGTGGTCAAGATGATGGCCGAGCGCATCGAGCTCGAGACACCGCATGGCCGCCGCGTGATGGGCGTGCTGCTGTTCCAGGATCTGGCCGTGGTGCCGCTGCTGGTGCTGATCCCGGCGCTCGGCGAATCGGCCGGCGACATGACGCGCGCGCTGCTGTTCGCCGGGCTCAAGGCCGCCGTGTTGCTGACGCTGCTGCTGGTGGGCGGCCAGCGCGTGATGCGCTGGTGGCTCACGCTGGTGGCCCGCGGGCGCAGCGAGGAGCTGTTCATCCTGAACCTGCTGCTCGTCACGCTGGGCCTGGCCTGGCTGACCGAGCACGCCGGCCTGTCGCTGGCTCTCGGCGCCTTCATCGCCGGCATGCTGATCGCCGAGACCGAATACAAGCACCAGGTCGAGACCGACATCCGGCCCTTCCACGACGTGCTGCTCGGGCTGTTCTTCATCACCATCGGCATGAAGCTCGACTGGCGCGCCATCTGGGACCAGTGGATGGTGGTGGCGGCGATGACAGTGCTGCCGGTGCTGTTCAAGTTCGGCCTCGTCACGCTCCTGGCGCGGGTCTTCGGCGCGCCGGCCGGTGTGGCGCTGCGCACCGGGCTCTATCTCGCGCAGGCCGGCGAATTCGGCTTCGTGCTGCTGGCGCTGGCCACGCAGAGCCAGTTGCTGCCCGAGCGCCTGCAAAGCCCGGTGCTGGCGTCGATGGTGCTGTCGATGCTCGCCACGCCCCTGCTCATCGTCTACAGCAACCGCATCGTGATGCGGCTCGCGGCCAGCGACTGGCTGCTGCAATCGGTGGCGCTGACCAGCATCGCCACCAAGTCGATCCATGCCGAGGCGCACGTGATCATCTGCGGCTACGGCCGCAGCGGTCAGAACCTCGCGCAGCTGCTGAGCACCGAGCAGATCCCCTACGTCGCGCTCGACCTCGACCCCGACCGCGTGCGCCAGGCCGCGGCGGCCGGCCAGAACGTGGTGTTCGGCGACGCGGCGCGGTTGCAGAGCCTGATGGCGGCCGGCCTGGCGCGCGCGACGGCCGTGGTGATCAGCTACCACGACACCCCCTCGGCGCTGAAGATCCTGCGACTGGTGCGCGAACACGCCCCCACGGTGCCGGTCATCGTGCGAACCCTCGACGACAGCGACCTCGAGCCGCTGCAGGCTGCCGGCGCGACCGAGGTGGTCCCGGAGGCGATCGAGGGCTCGCTGATGATGGCCTCGCACGTGCTCGCGCTGGTTGGCGTGCCGATGCGGCGCGTGATCCGGCTCGTGCAGGACCAGCGCGACGCGCGCTACGGCCTGCTGCGCGGCTACTTCCACGGCGCCGACGACGACACCGTCGAGGAGCTGCAGCAGCGGCGCCTGCAGAGCGTCACGCTGTCCGAGAGCAGCGCCAGCCTCGGCCGAACGATCGTCGAACAGGCGCTCACCGAACTGCAGGTGCAGGTTGTCTCGCTGCGCCGCGCCCACGGCAACGTGGTGCATCCAGACGATGCCCTGGTGCTCGCCGCCGGCGACACGCTGGTGCTGTCGGGCCGACCCGAAACGCTGGCCCGCGCCGAGGCGCGGCTGCTGCGCGGCTGAGCGGCTGAGCGGCGGGTCCACCATGCCGTTGTCTCGCCGCACACTGCTGCTGAACGCCACGCTGGTGAGCACCGCGCCGGCAGCGCTGCTCTTCTCCCGGTCGGCCGCAGGTGTGGAGGCGCTCGACCTGCCCGATCTGGCTCAGGCGCTGCGCGCCGGCGCCGTGGTGGCCGCGTTCCGCCATGCCTACGCCCCCGGCACCTTCGATCCGCCGGGCTTCACGCTCGAGCAGTGTGCGACCCAGCGCAACCTCGACGACGCCGGGCGCGCCCAGGCCCGCCGCATCGGTGCGTGGTTTGCAGCACAGGGCCTGCAGCCGTCGGCCGTGAAATCGAGCCCGTGGTGCCGCTGCATCGAAACGGCCACGCTCGCGTTCGGCACGGTCGAACGCTGGGCCGCACTCGGCTCGGTGCGCACAGGAACCGACGCCGCTTCGTCGCAGGTCGCCGCGCTACGGCAGGCGCTCGCGAAGGTGCCGCGGGCCGTTTCGAGGTGTGGGTCAGCCACCAGTTCACGCTGAGCGCGCTGCTCGGCAAGAGCACCGCGTCGGGCGAAGGTCTGGTGCTGCGCGCGGCGCCCGGCGGCGGGCCGCCAGTGCTGCTCGGGCGCTTGCCGCCGGCCTGACATCGCCGCTCGTCGGCAGGGCTGCCGATAATGAATGACCGGCATCCCCCAAGCGTTTCAACTCACCGCCACGCCACCCGCATGGACGACCGCAGCCTGATCCGCCAGACCATCCGCACCGTGCCCGACTGGCCGTCGCCGGGCGTGCAGTTCCGCGACATCACACCACTGCTGCAGAGCCCGAAGGTGTTCCGCGTGCTGATCGACCAGTTCGTGCACCGCTACTTCGACCTGCGGCCCGACGCGATCGCCGGGCTCGACGCGCGCGGTTTCATCATCGGCTCGGTCCTGGCCTACGAACTCAACATCGGCTTCGTGCCGATCCGCAAGAAGGGCAAGCTGCCCTACACCACCGTCGAGGAAAGCTACGAGCTGGAGTACGGCTCGGCCGCGGTGGAGATCCACACCGACGCCGTGAAGGCCGGCGACCGCGTGCTGCTGATCGACGACCTGATCGCCACCGGCGGCACCATGATGGCCGGCAAGCGGCTGCTCGAGCGCCTCGGCGCCACGGTGATCGAAGGCGCGGCGATCGTCGACCTGCCGGAACTCGGCGGCGCCGCCAAGCTGCGCGCCGCCGGCCTGCCGCTGTTCACGCTGGTGTCCTTCGAAGGACACTGAGCGTCATCGGCGGGCCGCTTCGATGCTCAGGTGATCGGCGTCTGCCGCGCGATGTTGCCGCGCATGCGCAGCGCCATCACCGACCCTGCCGCGCGCAGCACCTCCAGAGCGATCACCGGCACACGGGCGCACAGTTCCTCGAAACGCGGCAGGCGCAGCGCCCACACCACGCTGGCCGTCATCGCCTCGACCGAGGCGGTGCGCTCGCCGTCGGCGAACAGTCCGGGCTCGCCACACATCGCGCCGGGCCGCAGGATCGCGATCTTGTTGGTCGTGCCACCGGTCGCGTAGACCTGCAGCGACCCCTGGCCCAGGAAGTAGAGCGTGCGATCCTGCTCGCCCTGCTTGAGCAGCAGCTCGCCGGAGCGGATCTCGTGGCGCGTCAGGTACTGCGTGAAGGTACGCCATTGCTGCGGGTCCAGCCGCGGGCGGAACGCGTCTTCGGCGTTCAGCGACTGGATCACGTGGATCAGTTCGTCGGTGGTCATGGCGTTGTGGATTCGAAGCCTGAGCGTGAACCGATTATCGGCACGTCGGACGCGCAAGCCAAACGCGCGCTTCGGGGAGGATCGCCATGCGGAACGTGAAGTGCGTCACTTCGATGCAGAAAATAGCAATCCCTTGCTAAGCCGCATGAATGCTTGTTTCGGGCCTTTCTCTACGCGCACTTGGACCCAAACTTGGACCCAGCAACGCTGGGTGACCGAAAACACGTTACCCGCCGCCACCTAGTCCCAGGACAGCGGGCCTGGTGGTGCCCAGTCCACAACTCGTTGTTCAAACGAGCTGGGAGCGATGCGCAGCGCGCCGATCCTGGGGGATCGATCACGCAAGGCAGTAGAGGCTCGGAAGCGACGGTTCCGTCGACTTCCTGTGGCGGTACTGTCGGCTCGTTCCAGTCGAGATGCTCGGTAGCTGCAGCCATAGCCGAGTCTACGTCGCCCCCCTTTCGCGGCAAGCGCCTGCCAGGCGCCCAACCATGGCGGAGGGCATCGTAAGCATCGAGCGCTAGCATGGGTCCAA
>NZ_AZND01000205.1:0-6025 GCF_000576205.1 Methylibium sp. T29
GCGGCATCGAGGTCGCCGCGGTCGCCGCGCGCGACGTGGCCAAGGCGCGCGCCACGCTCGGCAGCGAGGTGGTGCTGACCGACGACTTCGACGCCCTGGTGCGCCGGCCCGACATCGACGTGGTCGTCGAGGTGATCGGCGGCACGACACGGGCCCGCGAGCTGGTGCTGGCCGCCATCACCGCCGGGAAGCCGGTGGTCACCGCCAACAAGGCGCTGCTGGCGGTACACGGCACCGAGATCTTCGCGGCGGCGCGCGAGCGCGGTGTGGCGGTCGGCTTCGAGGCGGCAGTGGCCGGCGGCATCCCGATCATCAAGGCGCTGCGCGAGGGCCTGACCGCGAACCGCATCAACTGGATCGCCGGCATCATCAACGGCACCACCAACTTCATCCTGTCGGAGATGCGCTCCAAGGGGCTGGACTTCGGCACCGTGCTGAAGGAAGCCCAGCGCCTGGCTACGCCGAGACCGACCCGACCTTCGACATCGAGGGCATCGACGCCGCACACAAGGCGACGATCATGAGTGCGATCGCCTTCGGCACGCCGGTGCAGTTCGAGCACGCCTACATCGAAGGCATCACCAAGCTGCAGGCGGCCGACATCCGCTACGCCGAACAGCTGGGCTACCGCATCAAGCTGCTGGGCATCACCAAGCGCCGCGAAGATGCGCAGGGCATCGAGCTGCGCGTGCACCCGACGCTGATCCCGGGCACGCGCCTGATCGCCAATGTGGAGGGTGCGATGAATGCCGTGGTGGTGCAGGGCGACGCGGTCGGCTCCACGCTCTACTACGGCAAGGGCGCCGGCGCCGAGCCGACGGCCTCGGCCGTGGTCGCCGACCTGGTCGACGTGACCCGGCTCATCACCGCCGACCCCGATCACCGTGTACCGCACCTGGCCTTCCATCCCGATGCGGTGGCGGCCACGCCCATCCTGCCGATCGAGCAGGTCGTCACCGCCTTCTACCTGCGCCTGCAGGTCGCCGACAAGGCGGGTGTCCTGGCCAACATCACCCGCATCCTGGCCGACCACGCGATCTCGATCGACGCCGTGCTGCAGCGCGAGTCGGCCGAGGGCGAGAGCCAGACCGACCTGATCATCCTGACCCACGACACGCTCGAAGGGAAGATGAACGCGGCGCTGGCGCAGATGCAGGCGCTGCCGACCGTGCTGGCGCCCATCGTGCGCATCCGCAAGGAAGAACTGTCCTGATGCCCCACCCCCGTTGCGGCATGCTGGTTGTTGTGAGTCCGAATCGTCCATGAACTACCTCAGCACCCGCGGCGACTCCACGCCGCGCGGCTTCTCCGACATCCTGCTCGAAGGCCTGGCGCCGGATGGGGGTCTCTACCTGCCGGAGCGCTATCCGCGCGTCGATGCGGCCACGCTGGCGCGCTGGCGCGGCCTGTCCTACGCCGACCTCGCGTTCGAGATCCTGTCGCTCTACATCACCGACATTCCGGCCGACGACCTGCGCACGCTGATCCGCAAGACCTACACGCGCGAGGTCTTCGGTACGACCGAGATCACCCCGCTGAAGCCGCTGGAGCCTGGCGTCGCGCTGCAGGCCCTGTCGAACGGACCGACGCTCGCGTTCAAGGACATGGCCATGCAGCTGCTGGGCCAGCTGTTCGAGTACGAGCTGGCGCGCCGCGGCGAAACGCTCAACATCCTGGGCGCGACCTCCGGCGACACCGGCAGCGCGGCCGAGTACGCGATGCGTGGCAAGCAGGGCGTGCGCGTCTTCATGCTCAGTCCGCACGGCCGCATGAGCCCGTTCCAGCAGGCGCAGATGTTCAGCCTGCCCGACGCGAACATCCACAACCTCGCGGTCGAGGGCGTGTTCGACGACTGCCAGGACATCGTCAAGGCCGTGTCCAACGACCTGGAGTTCAAGCGCCGCTGGCGCATCGGCACCGTCAACTCCATCAACTGGGCGAGGCTGCTGGCGCAGGTGGTGTATTACTTCGCCGGTTATTTCCAGGCCACGAAGTCGAACGACGAGCGGGTGAGCTTCTCGGTGCCGTCGGGCAACTTCGGCAACGTGTGCGCCGGCCATGTGGCGCGCATGATGGGCCTGCCGATCGAGCAGCTGGTGGTCGCCACCAACGAGAACGACGTGCTCGACGAGTTCTTCCGCACCGGCAGCTACCGCGTGCGCGGCGCGGCCGACACGCATGAGACTTCGAGTCCCTCGATGGACATCTCCAAGGCCAGCAACTTCGAGCGCTTCGTGTTCGACCTGCTGGGTCGCGATGCGGCACGCACGCGCCAGCTGTTCGGTGACGACATCGCACGGCACGGCGGCTTCACGCTGACGCCCGCCGAGTTTGCGCGGGTGCGCGAGTTCGGCTTCGTGTCCGGCAAGAGCACGCACGCCGACCGCGTGGCGACCATCCGCGACACTCAGCAGCGTTTCGGCGTGACCATCGACCCGCACACCGCCGACGGCCTGAAGGTGGGCCGTGCGTACGTGAAGCCCGGCACACCGCTGCTGGTGCTGGAGACCGCGCTGCCGATCAAGTTCGCCGCCACCATCCTCGAGGCGCTCGGCCACGAGCCGCCCCGGTCGGCCGGGCTCGAGGGGCTCGAGCAGCTCCCCAGGCGCTTCAAGGTCATGCCGGCCAGCTCGGCGACGGTGCAGGCCTACATCGTCGAGAATTGCTCGACATGAGGGTTGTCGCCGGATGAAGGTCGTCGGTTTCTGCGGGTACTCGGGCTCGGGCAAGACCACGCTGGTCGAGCAGCTCGTGGCGCGCCTGCGCCTCGCCGGGCACCGCGTCTCCGTCGTCAAGCACGCCCACCACGACTTCGATATCGACCAGCCCGGCAAGGACTCGCACCGTCACCGCGCCGCCGGTGCCTACGAGGTGGTGATCGCATCGAACCGGCGCCTCGCGAAGATCCGCGAATACGACATCGAGGCCGATCCGAACCCGCACCAGCTGATCGCCGAACTGTCCGACGCCGACTGGGTGCTGGTCGAGGGCTTCAAGCACGCCGACCTGCTGAAGATCGAGATCTGGCGTGCCGAGACCGGGCAACGGGTGCAGTACCCGCATGATCCCTTCGTGGTCGCGATCGCGACCGACAGCCCCGCGGCCCTGCCGTCCCCGACGCAGCTGCCGGTGCTCGACCTGAACGATGCCGACGCGGTAACGGCTTTCCTGATCCGCCAAGCCGCACGCCACGATTACCGGTCCCCCTATGACGACGCCGACAACGAAGCCGCCTATGTCGCCCCCTCGGCCGATGTTGAGCCTGACCGACGCGCTGGCGCGGCTGCTCGCCGGCACGACGGCACTGGCTGAGACCGAGACGGTCTCCACCTTCGAGGCCCTCGGTCGCGTGCTCGCGGTCGATGTGGTCTCGCAGCTCGACGTGCCGCCGCATGACAACAGCTCGATGGATGGTTACGCCCTGCGTACGGCCGATGTGCCCCAGCCCGGCACGCTGCTGACCGTCAGCCAGCGCATCGCGGCGGGGCAGGTCGGCGCGGTGCTGGCACCCGGCACGGCCGCGCGCATCTTCACCGGGGCGCCGGTGCCGGAAGGCGCCGATGCGATCGTGATGCAGGAGCAGTGCGAGCCGGTTGGTGGTGGCAGCGTGCGCGTCCAGATCCGACCGACCGCGGGCCAGTGGGTGCGCCGCCGCGGCGAGGACGTTTGTGCCGGCAGCGTTGTGCTGGCGCGCGGCAGCCGTCTCACGCCTCAGGCTCTCGGACTGGCGGCCTCGGTGGGCGCGGCGACGCTGAGCGTGGTGCGCCGGCCGCGCGTCGCGCTGTTCTCGACCGGCGACGAACTGGTGATGCCCGGCGAGCCGCTGAAGCCCGGTGCCATCTACAACTCCAACCGCTACACGTTGCGGGCGCTGCTGCAGTCGGCCGGCTGCGAGGTCAGCGATCTCGGCATCGTGCCGGATCGGCTCGATGCCACCCGTGAGGCGCTGCGCCGGGCCGCCGAGGGCCATGACCTGATCCTCACGTCCGGCGGGGTGTCGGTCGGCGAGGAAGACCACCTGAAGCCGGCCGTCGAGGCCGAAGGCCGGCTCGACCTGTGGCAGATCGCCATCAAGCCGGGCAAACCGCTGGCCTTCGGCGAGGTGCGCACGAGCGGAGCCGACCGGCCGGCGCTCTTCATCGGCCTGCCCGGCAACCCGGTGTCCAGCTTCGTGACCTTCCTGCTCGCGGTGCGCCCGGTGCTGCAGGCCCTGCAGGGTCTGCCAGGTGCGGAGCCGGCCGGCTGGCCGGTCCGTGCGGACTTCGACTGGCCACGGCCGGATGCCCGGCGCGAGTTCCTGCGGGCCCGGCGCAATGCCGATGGTGGACTCGAGCTGTTCGGCAACCAGAGTTCGGGGGTGCTGACCTCGGCGGTCTGGGCCGAAGGCCTGATCGACAACCCGCCGGGTCGGGCCATCGCGCGGGGCGACATCGTTCGCTTCCTGCCGTTTGCGGCGCTGCTGGCATGAAAGGCCGCGCATGAAGGTGCAGGTGCGCTACTTCGCCTCGGTCCGCGAGGCGCTGGGTCCCGGCGAAACGGTCGAGCTTCCCACGGGCACGCGCCTGTCCGGGCTGCGGGACCAACTCATCGCAAGGGGCGGGCGTCATGCCGAGGCACTGGGCCGCGGTCGTGCCCTGCGCATGGCGCTGGACCAGGCAATGGTCGACGATGAGGCCATGACGGTGCATGAAGGCGCCGAAGTGGCCTTTTTCCCGCCGGTCACGGGCGGCTGAGCCGCGCGCCGCCCTGCGGCGTGGCCTTCGAGGGATGGCGGGGCGTTCAGGATGCGCTGATCCTGCGCGCAGTCACCGGGTATACGCTTTGCAACCAGAACGCAGGGAACTGCGGTCTATGCTGCAGACTCTGCCACTCAGCCGTACATGATTCCCATCTCACGCCCTTCCGACCCCGCGAGTCCCCCCGCGGTGAGCGCCCGTCCGACGGTCGTGGAGCCCCAGCGGCTCCCGTCCGGTTCGGCCGTGGGCAGCTTCGTGCTGCAGAAGCTCCAGGTGCGCGACGAATTCGGCCTGCGTTACCTGGCCACTGCCAGTGCGTCGGGCGGCGAAGTCACGATCGAGGAGTTCGCGCCGGCCGGTATCTCGCTGCGCGACACGACCGGGCTGCTGCGGCCCCGTTCGCCGGCCCATGCGGCCTTGTGGGAGGAGGGCCTGCAGGCCTTCCTGCAGGAGTCGGAACTGCTCGCCAAGCCCCTGCATCCCGCGCTGATGCGCATCGGCGCGGTGTGGCAGATGCGCGGCACCGCCTACCGGCTGTGGCCGCGCGTCGAAGGGCGCACGCTCGCCGAGGTCTGCGCCGCGATGACCGAAGCGCCGAGCGAGGACTGGCTGCGTCGGATGATCGGGCCGGTGCTCGATGCACTGGAGAGCCTGCACGAGGCCGGATGGGTGCACGGCAATGTCCGACCCGGGCAGATCCTGGTGCAGCCAGATGGCACGCCGATGCTGCTGGACACCGCTGCGGTCCGGACGACGATCGGTGCGCGCCTGCCGCAGCACCCCGCCTGGCCGGAGCCCGGCTTCCGGCCCCCCGAGCTGGCCGAGCCGCCGAGCGAGCACGCGCCGGGACCCTGGTCCGATCTGTACTCGCTGGCCGCCGTGGTGCAGTTCTGCATGAACGCGCCGCGACTGGGCGATGGTGCCGCCACGCAAGCTGGCAGCGCACCGGCAGTGGGGCGCTATGCGCACGGCTTCGTGTCGGTGCTCGAACGTTCGCTGGCCGCCGACCCGCGTGAGCGGCCGCAGTCGGTAGCGGCCTTCCGTCGCCAACTGCAGGCGGCAGGTGGCGGCGTGGCCGCTGCGGCACGCGAGCCGGTGGTCGCGCCGGAGCGTCGGGGGTTGGCGCTGTCGGACATCCCGGTACTGAAGACGCCGTTCCCGGAACGCGAGGTGCTGTGGTCGGTGTCGGGGCCGGCGGAGCTCGGTCGCGACAGCCGGCCGCAGCCGCTGCCCAGCCTGCGCTCCGACCCCATGCTGCACGGCGCCCCGCGGTCGGCCCGACCCGCACC
>NZ_AZND01000206.1:0-6009 GCF_000576205.1 Methylibium sp. T29
CCGGCCGCCGCAGCCCTGGTGGCGGCCCATGCGGCCGGGCGGGCCGGTGCGGTGGTGCTGATGCGCGCCTTGCCCTACGCAGGCGACGCGGCGCAGGCCAAGGCACCGTCACTGACGCGCGACACGCTGACGTTCGACGCCGTCTGGGCCGCGCTGATCGGCACGCTGGCGCTGGGCCTGGCGGCGGCCGTGCCGCCTTCCGGCATCCCGGCGTTTGCCGGCGCTTTCGGGGCCCTGGCTGTGATCGTGCTGGAGCTGCGCCGCTGGCTGCGGCAGCGCCTGGGCGGCGCCACCGGCGACACGCTCGGCGCAGCCGAACAGCTGGGTGAAGCAGCGGTGCTGCTGGCCTTCCTCGCGACATGGCCGCGTTGACATGGCAGCGGTGATCCACGCGTGGCGCCACCCGCGCGCCGACGGCGCCACCGGGCGCTGCATCGGCCGCACCGATCTCGCCGTCGACCCCCGGCGCGCGAAGCGGCTGGCCCATCGCATCCGCGCCTTCGAGCGCCGCCATGGCCTGCCGCGGATCGTCGTCACCTCGGACCTGGCGCGCAGCGCCGCGGTGGGCCGATGGCTGGCCCGCTGGGGCTGGATGCACCGGGTGGATGCCGCGCTGGCCGAACTGGATTTCGGCGGCTGGGATGGTCTGCCCTGGCAGGCGGTGCCGCGCGACGCGTTCGATGCCTGGTGCGCCGCCTTCGAGCAGCACGCGCCCGGTGGCGGCGAGTCCGTTGCGGCCTTGCTGCAGCGCGTGCGCGGCTTCCACCCGGGCGATGCGCGCGCCGTCGTCACGCATGGCGGCTGGCTGTCGGCGGCGCTGTGGCTGGCACACAGCGATGGCACCGCGCCCCGCGGCGAGTCTTGGCCCGCGGCGCCACGGCACGGCAGCCGGACCGACGTGGTTTTGCAGGGGCTGGACCGATGACCGAGCTGCAGCCGACCGATGCGCGGGACGACGAGCCGGCGATGACGATTTCATCCGAGCAGCGGGACTTTCCGGAATGGCACCGCGGCCGACCCCGCTTTGCCGTGTGGGCCATCTCGCTGGACGACCCGGCCGTCGAACGGCGGCTCGACCAGGTGCGCGAAGCGCTGCATACTTGGCTGCTGCCCGGCTACAAGCGCCAGGCCCACATCACGCTGCACGTCTGCGGGTTTCCGGCCGCACGCCCAGAACATGCCGACGACTTCGGACCGGCCCAGTTGCAGGCCCATATCGATGCCATAGCGCGAGCCGCGCCGGGCCGCCTCGCGCTGCGCGTCGGTGGCGCCTTCAGCTTCGCCTCGGCCGCCTGCTTGCGCGTGCGAGACGACGGCAGTGCGCTGCAGCGGATGCGGGGGCACTTCGATCAGGCTGCGCGCAGCCACGACGTCACGCCCTATGTGCCCCACGTCACCGCCGGCCTGTATGCCGGCGCCTGGCCGATGCGCGAGGTGCAGGTGCGCCTGCACCGGCTGGCTGCGCTGCCGGACATCGAGCTGCCGGTGAACGCGCTGGACTGGATGGTCTACGACAGCCGGCGAATCGGCGGGCCGCTGTGCAGCCTGCTGCGCGTGGATCTGGCCACCCACCGTGTCGAAGAGCTCGCCCGCTTCTTTGCATGACCACGCTGGATCCACCGATGTCGAAAATTCCCCTGCAGCCGCTGCTCGACGATGCCGGCCTCGGCACCGGAAGATCTGGGGCATCCCTGCACGACATGCAGTCGCAAGCCGTGCATCACCGCCTGCCTGGGCCAAGCACTGGACAGCGGCCCCCTCGACATGCAGGCGTGCCGTCGCCAGCGGCTGGCCGAGAACGATCACCTCGAGACGGAGATCGGACCGATGAAGAAGCGATACACCGAGGAACAGATCATTGGTTTCCTGCGTGAGGCCGATGCCGGGCTGCCGGTCAAGGACCTGTGCAGGAAGCATGGCTTCAGCGAGCCGAGCTACTACGCCTGGAAGGCCAAGTTCGGCGGCATGAACGTCTCGGACGCGCAGCGGCTGAAGGCGCTCGAACTCGAGAACACGAAACTGAAGAAGCTGCTGGCCAACTCGATGCTCGAGATCGACGCGATGCGCGAGGTGCTCAAGGGAAAGTAGCGGCCGTGGCGGCGCGTCGCGAGGTGGTGAAGCAGTTGCAGGAGCGAGGCTTGAGCGAACGCCGTATGCGATGGGATGGACGCCCCCACCCGATAACGGCATCGACGTGCCAGAGTGAGCCTGTCTTGAATTTTGTGTGTGAGGCATAGCATGACGCCAAGGAGCATGTATGCCGAGCAAGACGAAGAACGCGGCGGTTGCCGCCAGGACAGCGGCGCTGCCGAAGATCCCGAAGGAGCTGCTTGACCAGATGCTGGCCGGCGGCGCGCCGATGACGGCCGAGCAGATCAACGCCACGACGATGGGTAAGCGTGCGGCGTAGGCCCTCTTGACGGACCCGACCTTACTCAGAGTTTGATCTGGCTGAGACGGTCGTCGGCCGCGGTGCTGTCGAACGCTGCTGGATCCCAGGCATCGACGCCGATCCACTCGACCATGTGCGCGTGTTCGGGGTCGTTGGGATCGGCCATGGCCCGCACGAAGTCGGCATAGCCGGGCACGCCGCCGCAATCCTCGGGCGGCGTCGCGCCGGCCCCGCCGATGCACAAGGGCAGCGTGAGCAGCGGGTCTGCGGGATGAGTCTTCTCAACGGTGATGCGGTGATCCCAGTAGTCGCCGAAGTCGTAGACATAGCTGAGGGTCGATGTGCGCAGCACCGTGGTCAACCGCACGTTCTCGCTGTTCATCGAGCCGGGTGGGTCGTACATCGGGTCAGCGCTGCCGTAGCGCTCGCCGTCTCCAGCGATGAACTCATGCAGGTGTGCGTGCCCCCAGCCGAAGGCGGCCTGGATCACCAGGTGCAGTCTGAGCAGCGTGATCGTTTGCGGAACCAGCACGCGGCGCCATACCTTGGGCTTCGTGCCGCGCAGCTCGATGCGCACTTGCAGGATGGCCTTGCCGGTGGGCGCGCGTAGTACCTTGGTCGCCATTGCTCAGGCTGCCTGTCGTTGTGGTTCTTCGCTGCGCCGGCCGATGTTCCACGGCAGCAGCTCCTCGATGCGGTTGATCGGGTGATCGGCGATGCGCTCGAACACCTCGCGCAGATACGCCTCGGGATCGAGCCCGTTGAGCTTGGCCGTCTCCACCAGGCTGTAGATCGCCGCAGCACGCTCGCCGCCTGCGTCCGAGCCGAAGAACAGGTAGTTCTTGGCGTCATGCATAAGCGAGCATGACCGCAATCATGCGAACTGCAGTCTTATGCGAATTCGGACGCCGCGTCGGTCGGGTCTGCCCTCGGCGGGAGGAATCGCTCTCGCCGCCGCTACTTCGCATGATCACAACGACCGCAGGAACTGCATCAGTCCCTTCGGTGGTCGGTACCGGGCCGGCTTGACCTCGGGCGGCTTCAGCCGCGCAAGGGCTCGCTGCTTCATCGCCAGGTCGGCCTCGACGTACATATGAGTCGTCGAAGGACTCTCGTGCCCGAGCCACAGCGCGATATCGCAGGGATCGGCGCCCGACTGCAACAAGCTCATTGCGGTCGAGTGTCGAACCAGGTGCGGGGACACCTTCAGCGCGGCGAGTTCGGGGTGAGTCTGAGCGGCCGCCGCGACCGCGCCCTTCAGCCGCTGCGCGACGTTGGCACGCGTCATCGGTTGGCCGTCGCGCCGCGGCAGCAACGCCGAGGCTGGCGCGAGCTGCGGGTTCAGCCGCAGCCAATGGCGTATCTCCGCGGCCGTCGCCTTCCACAACGGCAGCGAACGCTGCTTGCGCCCCTTGCCGTGCAGCCGGACGCACGATGTCGGTCCGAGGGCCACGTCGGCGACGCGGACGCCGATGAGCTCCGACACCCTGGCACCGGTGTTGAACATCAGCGTCAGCAACAAATGGTCGCGTTGTCCTAGCCAGGTCGTGGTCGGAACGTCGATCACCGCCAGCATCTGCTCGCGGGTCAGGAAGCCGACCATCTTGCGGTCGACTCGCTTCATCGGCACCGCCAGCGCACGCTCGATGACGTGCAGGTTGGCGACGTCGCGCCGGGCGGCGAACTTCAGGAACGCACGGGCAGGCTGCGCGACTTGTGGAACTTGGTCTGGCGTACCGTGAGCGTAGCGCCGGGCAGATCGAGATCGGCGAGCCGCAACTTCAAGGCTTCGGAGACGCGCAGCCCGGTCGCGGCGATGAGTCCGAACAGCGTCTTGTAGGTCAACGGGCGCAAGCCGCCCTGCGGTGTCATGCGACCGCACAGTTCGAGCAGATCCCGGATCTCCTGGTCGGTGTAGATGTGCGGAGCCAAGCGCCGATGGCCGCGGCCGAGGATGAACGGCGGCGGCACCTCGGTGGCAGGCTCGAATTGGCGGTGGTGGGCGGCAAAAGGCCGGATGATCTCGAGCCTGCGTGCTGCCGTGACCGAGCTGGTGCGCGTGACGTGCTCGCGCGCCCAGTCCAGCTGCAGCTCGAGCGTCAGCGGCCCGCGATGCCCTCTGGCGTCGGCGAAGCGGGCGAATCTGGCCAGCTCCGTGCCAGGGCTCTTCAGCTCGAAGCCAAGTCGACGGCGCTCTTCGAGATAGCGCTGCACGGCAGCGTGCATTCCCACGCCGCGGCTCATGATGCGCTCCCCGGCCACGGCATCGCCACTGCGGCAAGCCGCCCGGTGTCGACCTTGGCGTAGATCATCGCGGTGTCCAGTGCACGGTGGCGCAGCAGATCGGCGACCTCCTTGAGCGTGCCGCCGCTCGCCAGCAGCCGGCGCGCCAGCGTATGGCGCAGGATGTGCACGCGCGTGAACGGCAGCCCACAGCGCCGGTATGCCTGCCGTACGGTGTTGCGAACGACGTTGGGGCCGATCGGCTCGTCCAGCGGCGCCACGTGGCGAACGAAGACGCGTCGGTTGACGGTGGTCGGCCGCTCCGAACGAAGATACGCGGCGATGGCGCGCCCGGTGGCCCGCGGCAGTGGCAGCACGTCCACGCGGCGCGACTTGCCCTTGCCGATGCGCAGCGTGCCGGCCTCCCAATCGATGTCGTCAAGCTCCAGGCTGACGACCTCGCGTGCACGCAGCCCAAGGTCAACCAAGCAACGCACCATCGCATAGCCGCGCCGATGCGACGGCAACTCCGGCGGGAAGGCGTTCAGCAGCCGCGTCACGTCGCTGTTCGATAGCGTCTGCGGTAGCGGCGCCAATCTCCAGTGGGCCGGCGACGCGATGAGGGGCAGCAGGTGCGCCACCCGCGGCCCCTCGAGGGCGCGGTGGCGCAGGTAGCAGCGCAGCGCGCTCGCCATCGACCCGCCGCTGCCCGGGCTGATGCGCGAGAGTTCCTGAGCGATGAACCGGCGCAGGGTATCGGCGCTCGGCACGACCGTCACCTCCGAGCCGGCGGTGGCGCAGAACTCGAGCAGCGATCGAACGACGCTCAGTCGCCGAATGCGGGTGCTCTCGGCCAGACCCATTGCATGAAGCATGTGAGCGTCGAAGCGCTCCAACTGATCCTTGATCGGGTCGGGTCGGTCGCTGCGGACCAGCGCGCCGGCGTCGACCAGCGTGGTCAGCAACTGCCGCAGCGCAGCCCGGACTTGATGACGGACGCGCTGTACCGGCGGAGGGCAATTGCAGCTCGGCAGGTGCTCGTCAAGGAAGTGCCGGACGACCTCGTCGTCAAGATCTTGCGCGCGAATTCGGCGCCGGCAAGTCCAGCGGGCGAAGTGGACGACGCTGCACACGTACGCGTGCACCGTGCCGTGCGCATAGCGCCGCTCGAGGAGGCGGCGCACGTAGGCCGGTATGAAGGGCGCCAGATCGCTGTCGCGCAGCCACGCTGCGGGCACCGGATGAATGGACTCGAACGTATCCAAGAAGCTCTCCTGAAGTGGGGTTGCCACCGCAGGAGGCGCCTGCTCTTATGCGAAGTCCAGACCTCGATTGCAGCGCCGGTCGCCTTGACACGGTTCGCGTTGCTCGAAGGCTCCAACGACAAGTTCGCA
>NZ_AZND01000207.1:0-6002 GCF_000576205.1 Methylibium sp. T29
CTCCGAGCGCCGGCGCTCCGGGGCCGCGGTCGGCGTCGACCCGCCCGCCGAGTCGGCGCCCGCGCCGGGCTTCTTCGGCGAGGGGTTGCACCACATCCTGATCGGCGCGACCACGTGCTGTTCCTGATCTGCCTGCTGCTGCCGCTGGTGCTCGGCCCCGATGCCCGGCACGGCGGCTGGCGCGGGCGCCTGTGGCCGCTGGCAGGCCTGATCACGGCCTTCACCGTCGGCCACTCGGTCACGCTGGGGCTCGCTTCGCTGCGCGTGTTCAGCGTGCCGCCGAGCGTGATCGAACCGCTGATCGCGGTGACCATCGCGCTGACCGCGCTCGACAACATCCGGCCCTTCCTCGGCAGGCGCCGGGCCGTCGCGGCGTTCGCCTTCGGGCTGATCCACGGCTTCGGCTTCGCCGGGCCGCTGATCGAGCTGCAGCTCGCGCCCTGGGCGATGGCGGGCGCATTGCTGCAGTTCAACCTGGGTGTCGAGGTGGGTCAGCTGCTCGTGGTCGCGGCCGCGACGCTACTGCTGTGGCCGGTGCGAGAACGCGGCCATGCCGGCGCCTGGCTGCGCAGCGGCTCGGCCTTCGCCGGCATCGTGGCGCTGGTGTGGCTGGGCGAACGGCTGTTCGACGTCAAGCTGCTGCCGCTGTAAGGTGCACCGGACCGCGCCGGAACAGAATAGAACGACCGTTCTTTTTCCTCGTGCTGCGGCTTAGAATCCGCGCGCCTTTCGGAGGCCCTCCGAAGCGAAGCACAGGAACGAGACATGACACCGCAAGCCCTCCTCGACCAGCACGGCCCGCGCGAGGCCATGGACTACGACGTGGTGGTGGTGGGCGCGGGACCCGGCGGCCTGGCCACGGCGATCCGCCTGAAGCAGCTCGCCGCCGAACGCGGCCAGGAGGTCTCCGTCGTCGTGCTCGAGAAGGGCTCCGAGCCCGGCGCCCACATCCTCTCGGGCGCCGTGATGGACCCGCGCGCGATCACCGAGCTGTTCCCCGACTGGAAGGAACGCGGCGCCCCGCTGGAGCAGCCGGTGAGCGGCGACGACGTGCTCTTCCTCTCCGAGACCGGCGCCACGCGCACCCCCGACTGGCTGGTGCCCGACTGCTTCCACAACCAGGCAACTACGTCATCAGCCTGGGCGCCGTGACCCAGTGGCTGGCCCAGCAGGCCGAGGCCCTGGGCGTGGAGATCTTCCCCGGCTTCGCCGCCGCCGAAGTGCTGTACGACGAGCAGGGTGCGGTGCGCGGCGTCGCGACCGGCAACCTCGGCATCGGCAAGGACGGCGAACCGACCGAGAACTTCCAGCTCGGCATGGAGCTGCGCGGCAAGTACACCGTGTTCGCCGAAGGCGCCCGCGGGCACCTGGGCCGCCAGCTCATCGCGAAGTTCCGGCTCGACGCGGGCCGCGACCCGCAGAGCTATGCGCTGGGCGTCAAGGAGCTGTGGGAGGTCCCCGCCGCGCAGCATCGCCCCGGCCATGTGGTGCACACCGCCGGCTGGCCGATGGACTCGCACACCTATGGCGGCGGCTTTCTCTACCACCTGGCGGACAACAAGGTCACGCTCGGCTTCGTGACGGGGCTGGACTACCAGAACCCCTGGCTCAGCCCGTTCGAGGAGATGCAGCGCTGGAAGACCCACCCGGCCATCCGTGCGGTACTCGCCGGTGGCAAGCGACTGGGCTACGGTGCGCGCGCCATCACCGCCGGCGGGCTGCTGAGCCTGCCCAAGCTGGTGTTCGCCGGCGGTGCGCTGGTGGGCTGCGAGGCCGGCACGCTGAATGCCGCGCGCATCAAGGGCAGCCATGCCGCGATCAAGACCGGCATGCTGTGCGCCGAGGCGCTGGCCGAGGCGCTGGCGGCCGGGCGCCAGCACGACGAACTCGCCGCCTACCCGGCGGCCTTCGAGGCGAGCTGGCTGCACGCCGAGCTGCAGCGCTCGAAGAACTTCAAGCAGTGGTTCAAGAAGGGCAACACCGTGGGCGCGCTGATGACCGGCATCGAGCAGTGGCTGCTGCCCCGGCTGGGCGTGCAGAGCCCGCCGTGGACGATCCACCGCACCGAGGCCGATCACGCGCGGCTCAAGCCGGCCGACCAGTGCACGCCGATCGCCTACCCCAAGCCCGACGGCCAGCTCACCTTCGACCGGCTGAGCTCGGTGTTCATCAGCAACACCAACCACGAAGAGCAGCAGCCGGCCCACCTGACGCTGAAGGACGCGAGCGTGCCGGTGGCTGTCAACCTGGCGACATACGCGGGTCCGGAGAGCCGCTACTGTCCGGCCGGCGTGTACGAATTCGTGAAGACCGAGGCCGGCGCCGACCGGCTGCAGATCAACGCGCAGAACTGCGTGCACTGCAAGACCTGCGATATCAAGGACCCGACGCAGAACATCGTCTGGGTCACCCCCGAGGGGGGCGGCGGGCCGAACTACGCAGGCATGTGAGCGTGGAACGGCACGCACGGCCCCTCGATCGCGACAAACCACCCGCACCCCACCGAGACAGGACTCCCGCCATGCCCCAGACCTCATCGACCAACCGCCGTTTCGTGTTGGCCGAACGCCCCGCCGGCATGCCGACCGCCAGCACCTTCCGCCTGGAGACCGTCGACATTCCCAAGCCGGCCGAGGGACAGATGCTGCTGCGCACGCTGTGGCTGTCGCTCGACCCGTACATGCGCATCCGCCTCAACGAGGGCTACTCCTACCGGCCCGGCGTCGACCTCGGCGGCGCGATGGTGGGCGGCACGATCTCGCGCGTCGAGGAAAGCCGCCATCCCGGCTACAAGGCCGGCGACCTGGTGATCGCCGCCAGCGGCTGGCAGGACTACGCGCTGTCGGACGGCTCGGACATCGACATCAAGCTCGACCCGTCGATGGCGCATCCGTCGTGGGGCCTGGGCGTGCTCGGCATGCCGGGTTTCACCGCCTGGCACGGCCTGGTCAACATCGGCGAGCCGAAGGCCGGCGAAACCTTCGTGATCGCCGCCGCCACCGGTGCGGTGGGCCAGATCGCCGGGCAGCTGGCCAAGGCGCGCGGCCTGCGTGCGGTGGGCATCGCCGGCGGCGCCGACAAGTGCCGCTATGCCGTCCAGGAACTGGGCTTCGACGCCTGCGTGGACCACCGCTCGGCCGATCTGCCCGGCGACTTGAAGAAGGCCTGCCCGGACGGCATCGACATCTACTTCGAGAACGTCGGCGGCGCGGTGTTCGACGCGGTGCTGCCGCTGTTCAACCTGCATTCGCGCATGGCGATCTGCGGCCTCATCGCGCACTACAACGGCGGTGGCGAATCGGGCGACCGCATGCCGCTGCTGCTGACCTCGCTGCTCAAGCGCCTGAAGACGCAGGGCTTCATCATCTACGACCACTACGCCGAGCACTACGAGGCCTTCTTCCGCGAGATGAGCGGCCTGCTCGCGCAGGGCCGCATCAAGGTGCGCGAGGACGTCATCGACACGCTGGAAGGCGCGCCGCAGGGGCTGGTCTCGCTGCTCCAGGGCAGGAACTTCGGCAAGGTGGTGGTGAAGGTCGCCTGAGCCACGGGCAGGCGACACGCCCGCCCGCGGGATTGCCCTGCTCCCGCCTGCTGCCGCGCTGACTACATTCGGGCATCCACGCAGGCCGGCACCACCGCGAGAGAGTGCCGGCCCGGCTCTCGCGGCCCGGCCGCCTCTCGAACGGAACACGGCATGACGCAGCACTCCCTCCAGCAGGCCGCCGACGCGGTTCTCGACAGCACCGTCGGCCGCGCCGGTGGCGCACCCGGCGTCGTCGCGATGGCGACCGATGCGCGCGGCAACCTCTACGAGGGCGCCGCCGGCAGCCGCGAGCTCGGCAGCGACCGGCCCATGACGGTGGACACCGTGATGTGCCTGTTCTCCTGCACCAAGGCGCTCACCGGCGCGATGGTGATGCAGCTGGTGGAGGAAGGCCTCGTCGGCCTCGACGATGCGGCGTCGCGGTACGTGCCGGACATCGCCGCGATCCAGGTCTACGACGGCCTCGATGCCGACGGCCAGCCGAAGACGCGCCCGCCGCGCCGCGCCATCACGCTGAACGACCTGATGCTGCACACCGCCGGCTTCGGCTACGAGTTCTTCAGCCCCGAAGACCTGGCCTACCGTCAGGCGAAGAACATCCCGACCCTCATCGCCAACACCTACGAGGCCATCCAGTCGGTGCTGCTGTTCGATCCGGGCGAGCGTTGGAACTACGGCTGCAACATCGACTGGCTGGGCAAGGTGGTCGAGGCCGTGCGTGGCAAGCGGCTCGGCGAAGTGATGGCCGAGCGTTTGTTCGCACCGCTGGGCATGAACGACACCGCGTTCGTCATCACGCCCTCGATGATGCAGCGGCGCGCTTCGCTGCACATGCGCGCCGCCGACGGCAAGCTCACGCCGGTGCCCGACCTGGTGCTGCCGCAGCCGCCCGAGATGGACATGGGCGGCCACGGCCTGTACGGCACGGTCGGCGATTACATGAAGTTCATCCGCATGCTGCTCAACGACGGCGACGGCGCGAACGGCCGCGTGCTGCGCGCCGAGACCGTGCAGCGCATGTCGCAGAACGGACTGGGCGCACTGAAGAGCGGCGGCTGGGTCACGACCAATCCCGCGCTGTCGAACTCCGGCGAGTTCTTCCCCGGCCTGTCGAAGTCCTGGGCCTACACCTTCATGGTCAACGACGAGGACACCCCCACCGGCCGACCGGCCGGGTCGCTGATGTGGGCCGGCCTCGGCAACCTCTACTACTGGATCGACCGCAAGAACCGCATCGGCGGCTTCTGGGGCACGCAGATCCTGCCCTTCCAGGACGTGGCGTCCTATCCAGGCTTCGTCGATTTCGAGAGCGCGGTCTACCGCACGCTGCGGCGCTAGCGGGTCCTAGTCGAAACGCGCGCTGATCCCCGTGGTGAGCAGGGTGTCGGTCTTCTTCAGGCCGAGGCCGGGCTCGCTGTCGTAGCGCGAGGCAATGCCCACCGTGAGGCTCAGCGCCTTGGTCATCGCCACCGCCAGGTCGGCGTCGAAGCGGGCGCGGAACTCGCCGTCGTTCTTCAGGCTCGGGTAGAGCTCGAAGCGCTGCTTGGCCGAGACGGTGTCGGTGAGCTTGTGGGTGGACTCCTCACCGAGCAGCGCGCTCAGCGCGCTGTAGCGCACGCGGTCGGCGCCGTCCACCGGGCGGGGTTCGCTGTAGCGATCGCGCGCGTACTGCAGACCGCCGAACACGTTGAAGGTGTGCTCGGGCGTGTTGACGAACTTGTAGCCCAGGCCGCCGCTCAGGGCGGTGCGCAGGTCGAGATCGGCGATGCCGTCGCGCTCGGCGTCGAGACCCCCGAAGGCGAACACCTCGCGCGTGAGGTTGAAGTCGTAGCGCGTGCCCAGGCGGATCTGGTTGCCCGAGGTCTCGCCCTCGTTCTCGGCGTACAGGCCGTCGCCGTAGATCGCCCACTTGTCCTCGGGCGTCAGGCGCACGGCCTCGCCCTTGATCGTGAGGCTGGTGGCGCGGGTGTTGCCGCTGCTGGCGCTGAGGCCGGCACCGAGCAGCGCGCGCCACTCGCCATCGTCCTTGAGCGTGACCTGGGCGGAGGCCGCAGCGCTGCCGCAAGCCAGCAGCAGCGCGAGGGTTCGGGAGATCTTGGGCATCGGGGTCGGTCCTTTCCGGGAGAGTTGACAGAGGTAGAAGGCCCTGCGCCGGGGTTGTTCCGCAAAATCTTGTGCAACCATCCGCAACGACATGCCTTCCTCGCACCGCCTCTCCCTCTCTCGGCCCACCTTGCCGCGCTTGCCGACGCCCCGGACCGCATGAACGCCGACGACGCTCGCCGCGTGCTGCTCGTTCGCAGCTTCGAAGCCCCGATGACCCTGCCCTGGACCGCAGCCGATGCGGCCTGGGCCAGCGAGCAGGCTGCGCGCGCTGCCGGTGAGCGTGCGGAAGCGGCCGTGCTGATCGCACAGCGGGCCGGCCTGGCCGCTGCGCGACTGACCGAGCGCGAGC
>NZ_AZND01000208.1:0-5999 GCF_000576205.1 Methylibium sp. T29
CCCACAGGCGCTCGCGCAGCGCGGCCTCGTCGAGCGGCTCGACCACCTCGCCGTGCGCGCCCATGCGCTCGGCCGCCTCGACCACGCGCTGGTACAGCAGTTCGGGCAGCACGATGCGGCGGTCGAACAGCCGCGGCCGCGCCTGGTAGGCGATGCGCAGTGCGTCACGGAAACCGCGGGTCGTGACCAGCAGCGTCGGTTCGCCCTTGCGCTCCAGCAGCGCATTGGTCGCCACCGTGGTGCCCATCTTCACGCACTCGACCTGCGCGACGGGGATGGCCGCGCCGGCCGGCAGGCCCAGCAGGCGGCGGAGACCCTCGACCACCGCGTCGTCGTATTGCCCGGGGTTCTCGCTGAGCAGCTTGGCGGTGTGCAGGCGACCGTCGGGTGCGCGGCCGATCACGTCGGTGAAGGTGCCCCCCCGGTCGATCCAGAACTGCCACCGTCTTGCGTCCATCGCCTCGCGTTCCCTCCAGGCCACCCCGGGCGCGTGCCGGTTCGCCGCGCCCTTCGGGGCATCCTACCGGCGAGCGGCAGATCTGCCGGCCGGAATGCCCGCTTTTCCGGCGTTCCCGCTCGCGGGGCCTCCTTACGATGCCAGGGCGACCATGCCTGTCGCCTGCCCTTGCCACACCGCCCCGCCGACTCAACGCCATGACCGATCTCTCGCTGCCGCCGATGACGCCGCCCCGCAAGGCAGGCGCCGCAGCGCCCGACAGCCAGCAGGACGCCGCGCGCGCCGGGGCCTTCAGCTGGCCCACGCCGCCGTTCGCCGGCTATCCGCAGGCGGGCGCGCCCGGACAGGCCGAGCCCTGCGCCATCGAGGGACTCAACGGCAAGCTCATCAGCGGCCGGCTGCTCGGCTTCTCGCCGGCGGACGAGCTGGCGAGCGTGCAGATCCCCCCGCACGCTCGACGATGCCGCTGAAGTTCGCGCGCTTCCGTTCGCTGATGCTGACGGAGCCGCTGGTCCCGACCGCACCACGCAGCGACGATCCGCACGCCGCCGTGCTGGCACACCGCCCGCGCAGCCGCTACAAGCTGGAGATGAAGTCCGGCGGCCCCATCGTCGGCGAGACCATCGGTCACGTCGAGACCGCCTTCGGCCTGTTCCTGTTCACGCCGCTCGACGACAGCGGGCGCGTCACGCGGCTGTTCGTTCCGAGCGAGGGCATCGCCTCGCGCGAGATCGGGCCGCGGCTCGGCGACCTGCTGGTCGAGAGCCAGGCCGCCACCGCCGAACAGGTGAACGAGGCCGCCCAGATGCAGCAGAGCCTGCGCAAGCAGAAGCTCGGCGACATCCTGGTCACGCAACGCAGCGTCACCTCCGACCAGCTGCTCGAGGCCATCGTGCAGCAGAGCCGCATGCCGATGGTGCGCATCGGCGAGGCGCTGATCGCGCTGGGCATGATCGACCATCAGCAGCTCGACGAGGCGCTGGAGCAGCAGAAGGTGGACCGCGGCGTGCCGATCGGCGAGCTGCTGGTGCGCCTGGGCCGCGTGTCGCGCCAGGACCTCCAGACCGCGCTGGCGCGCAAGATGGGCTACCCCATCGTCGACGCCAGCAGCTTCCCGATCGAGGCCGACGCGCTGCGCAAGCTGCCCTTCCCGACCGCGCAGCGCCTCAACGCGCTGCCGCTGCTGCTGCGCGACACGACGCTGGTGGTGGCGGTGGAAGACCCGTCCAAGCGCGGCGCGCTCGACGAGATCGAATTTGCCAGCCAGTGCAAGGTGGCCCCGGTGCTCGCGCGCCACCACGACATCCAGGCCACGCTGCACAGCGCCTACTCGCGCATCGGCGTCGAGATCGCCGGCCTGGCACTCGACGACGGGCCCGAGCCCGAGCCCGCGGACGCCGGCAAGCTGCTGGAGAGCCTGGAGCGCGAGGGCGCCGACCAGAACGCCCGCGAGAACGAGAAGCAGATCGAGCAGAGCGACAACTCGCTCGTGCGCCTGATCCACACGATGATCATCGAGGCCTACAACCAGGGCGTCAGCGACATCCACATCGAGAACTACCCGGGCCGCGAGAAGCTGAAGATCCGCTTCCGCAAGGACGGCGTGCTCAAGCCCTACCTCGAGCTGCCGCACACCTACCGCAACGCGATCATCGGGCGCATCAAGATCATGTGCGACCTCGACATCTCCGAGCGCCGCAAGCCGCAGGACGGCAAGATCAACTTCGCCAAGTTCTCGGCCCAGCACAAGCTCGAGCTGCGCGTAGCCACGATCCCCACCAACAACGGCCTCGAGGACGTGGTGATGCGGCTGCTGGCCTCGGCCAAGCCGGTGCCGCTGGAGAAGCTGGGGTTCAGCGAGCGCCACCTGTCGCAGCTCAAGACCGCGATGGAACGCCCCTACGGCCTCGTGCTGTGCGTCGGCCCCACCGGCTCGGGCAAGACCACCACGCTGCATTCGGCCATCAGCCACATCAACCAGCCGGAACGCAAGATCTGGACGGCGGAGGACCCGGTCGAGATCACCCAGGCCGGCCTGCGCCAGGTGCAGGTGAACCCGAAGATCGACTGGACCTTCGCGAAGGCGCTGCGCGCCTTCCTGCGCGCCGATCCGGACGTGATCATGGTCGGCGAGGTGCGCGACGGCGAGACGGCCCGCATCGCGGTCGAGGCCTCTCTGACCGGCCACCTGGTGCTGTCCACGCTGCACACCAACAGCGCGCCGGAGACCGTGACCCGCCTGCTCGACATGGGCATGGACCCGTTCAACTTCGCCGATTCGCTGCTGCTGGTGCTGGCACAGCGCCTCGTTCGGCGCCTGTGCACCGAATGCCGCGTGAGCCGCCCGATGACCGAGGCCGAGATCGAGGTGATGCTCGACGATCACCTGTTCGTGCAGCACCACGCCGACCCGGAGGCCGTGCGTGCCAGCGTCCGCGAGGGCTGGCTGGGTCGCTTCGGCCGCGACGGCCGGCTGATGCACCACCACAGCCCCGGCTGCCCGGCCTGCGGCCACACCGGCTTCCGCGGCCGCTGCGGCATCCACGAGCTGATGCCGATGTCGCGCGAGCTGCGTCGCATGATCCAGACCGGCGCCCGCGCCGAGGAGCTGCAGCAGTTGGCCCTCAGCGAGGGCATGCTGACGCTGCGGCAGGACGGCATCGAGAAGGTGCTGCAAGGTCAGACCTCGATCGACGAGGTTCGCGCCACGAGCAATGTCTGAGGTCCGTCCGGCACGGCATGCCGCCGCGCTGACAAGCCCGTCCCCCTGGGTCAGGCTGAGCTGTCGACGCAGGCCGGCGCTCTGCTGTGCATCACGTCCTTCATGATCCCCAGGCTCGCGAACAAGCGTGCCACGTCGAGCACCTGGATCATCAGCTGCCCCTCGTTGGCCTTGATCAGGTGCGACACCAGCGCCGGCGCACCACCGCGGAGCTGCGGCGCCCGCGTGATCTGTTGCGCCGCGAACGCCGGTACGCCGTGAAGCTCGCTGACCAGCAGGCCGATCTCGACCTCCTGGTATCGCAGCACCACGACCTGGCTGGTGTCGCTGATCACCGTGGGCAGACCGCCCAGCAGCGAGCCAAGGTCGAAAGCCCACAGATAACCCTCGACATGCCCCTCGCGCCGACGCGCCAGCATGCCGATGCGGTGCGGCACCTCGCCCGTCGACACGGCCGTCAGGTGCCACGCCGGTAGCGCCTCGATCACGTGCTCGGCTGGCAAGGCCATCAGCGCTGCATCGATGAAGAAGGTCGCGAACTCGGCGCCGCTTGCGACGGTCGATCCCTCGGTCAGCCGCGTGAGCGCCCGGTGCCGCGCGGTGAGCTGCGGGGTGCGCACCTCGCCGAGCGACTGGAAGGCCACCGCCAGCACATCCTCCACATACCCGTCCGTCCGCTTGAACTCGCGATAGCCGTTGGAAACCGAGCACCCGACCAGGGTGTAGCGTCCATCGCGCACGATCACTCGCGACGCGCTGCCGCCGTTGCCCAGTGTCAGGAACTCGGGCGGCAGGTCCAGCGTGCCGCCGACGGCGACCGACGCGTCGGTGCTGGCGATGACGCGGCCGCGTCGATCCACGAACAGCGCCGACATGTCGGTCTGGGCGCCGATGCCGTCGCTCAGCATTGCCTCGAGCTCGCGCGCCGAGTTGAAGGCGATGCCGATGCCGCCGACCACCGTGGCCTCGTCGTCCAATGCACGCACCGCGGCGTGATAGACATACGTCGGCAGCCCGTCGCAGAGCGCAGACGGACGGAATGGCGTCACGTGATAGGACTGCGAGTCGGGCAGCGCCAGCACGGCCCGCAGTGTGTCGTCCTCGATCCTGCCGTCGACAACGCTGCCTTGCGCGCGCGGCTCGCTCGCGGCGACGATGCGCCCGTGGCTGTCGTAGACGACGAGCCGCGTGTAGACCGTGTAGAGCGCGTGGATGCCTTCGAGCAGCGCGGTGAGTGCACGGCGTGCCGGCTCGTCGAGCACCGGCTGTGCGAGCGCGCTGCGCAGCTCGGGTGTCATCGCCCACCAGCGGCAGTCGTCGGAGCGCTCGTAGAGGTTGCGGTCGAGCAGCTCGACCAGCAGTTGTGTCGTGAACTCCGCACTCGCGAGACTGGACGCGAGCACCGTGTCGTAAAGATCGCGGATCGAACGCGCGAACAGCTCGTTGCTGCGTGCGCCGGTGTCACTGATCTGCTCCAGCACGGTCTTGAGGCGATGCAGGTCACCGCCCTCGCCGGCCGCCATCACCTGGCCGTTCCACACCACGCGCCGGATGCCGTCGGCAGCGGTGACGATCTCGTAGAGCGGCGGGCAGAAGCTGCGCGCATGCGACAGCAAACCTTCGGCGACGGCCTCGTCGAGGCGCTCCAGCACGCCCCCGGCCCGGCCGCTGAAGGCGACTTCGAGCGGGATCATCACCTGGCTCTGCCAGCCGGGAGGCCCGGCGTAGCCCTGGTAGCCGTCGGACACGAAGGTCTGGACCAGGTAGGTGCGCCCGGCATGGATGCACAGCTCGGGCTGCGCCGAGCGGTTCACCGGCACCACCGAGCCCAGCGGCAGCCATTGCTCATCGGCCGACGCGATGATGCGGTTGTCGGCGTCGAGCAGCATGATGTTGGAGCGGCCGTCCCGGCCATGGCGCGATGCGAAGATGCTCGCCATCTCCTTCTCGAATCCGAACACCAGACACAGGACACCGACCGGCTGCCCGTCGCGCGGGTCCAGCATGCGCCGCGAGTAGACGAGCGAGCGCGGCCTGCCCGGCCGCAGGTCGGTCGCACGGAAGCTCTCGACATAGGTGTCGCTCGCCAGCGACCGAGCGATCAGCGGATCGCCGCTGCCCTCGATCGGCGAATGGGCGTCGATGTGGGCCAGCACGCCGCCGCGGATGTCGAGCAGCACGATTTCGTCGTAGACGGTGTACTTGTCGCGGTACGCGCGCAGCCGCTCGACCACGGCCTCGCGCGTGCCACCGATGCCGGCGACGTACTCGCACAGCTCGCGGTCCGTCGCGAGGAAGCCGACATCGGCGGTGCGCTCGTAGAGGTTGCGCACGATGATGTCGATCACATGGCGCGCGCGGGTGCCCAGCTCGGCCATCACGTTGGTCACCTTCTGGTGCACGAGGCTGCTGACCAGCTCCGTTTCGAGGCGCTGGAATCCCTCGCGCGTGGCGGCCATCATCGGCAGGATGCCGCCCGCATCTTCGGCGCAGTTCATCTTGGCCGACGCCTCGATCATGCGCCACGTCAGGTTGAGTTCACGCAGCGATTCGTCGCAGCGCACCACGTCCCGCATGTGCGGGAGGAACCCATCTATGTCCATTCTTGTGCTTGCTGTCCAGCCCGGCAGGCCGATGCGGCGCTGCAGCAATGTCCATGCCCGGGGCGACGTGCGCCGAGCCGTGCGGGCTAGGCGGCTGCGTCCAGCGGCCGCAGCGCAGCGTCGACCGAGCGTTGCGCCTGCTGCACCGCATGCAGCAGCTCGTTCTGGCCCAGCACCAGCGCACGCGCATAGCGCTGGCTCACGCGGGCCAGCGCGG
>NZ_AZND01000209.1:0-5904 GCF_000576205.1 Methylibium sp. T29
GCCGCAGCCTGCGTGAGGAGGTCCGCACCATGCGCGAACGGGTGCGCGCCGCCCACCCGGTGCCGGCCCGTGACGGCCAGCCACCGCCGTTCGACGTGAAGCACAGCGAGGGCGGCATGATGGACGTCGAGTTCGCGGTGCAGACGCTGGTGCTGGCGCATGGTGCGGCGCACCCGGCGCTGCGCGACGACATCGGCAACATCGCGCTGCTGCGACTCGCCGAAACCGTGGGCCTGCTGCCGCCGGGCGTGGGCCAGGGCGCCGCCGATGCCTACCGGGAACTGCGCCGGGCCCAGCACCGCGCGCGGCTCGACGAGGCGCCGACGCAGTTCGACGGCGAGGCCTTCGCCACCGAGCGAGCCGCGGTGCGCGCGCTCAGCCGTGCCGTCTTCGGCTGAGGGGCCGCGCAGCCTGGTGCGGCCGGGCAGCATCGCCTGGGCCCTGGTAGGGCTGCTGATGCTGTTGCCGGCGCTCGCGGTCTACCCGAGCCCCACCGCCGAACCGGTGCTGAACTGGCAGCCGGCGCTGTGGCTCACCGAACCGTGGCGTGCCTGGAGCGCCGTCTGGGTGCACCTGAGCCGGCAACACCTGCTCGTCAACTTGGCCGGCGGGCTGTTGGTGGTCGCGCTCGGCGTCGCCGCCCGCGTCCCGATGCGCGCCGCCATCGCCTGGGCGACGGCGTGGCCATTGACGCAGCTCGGCCTGCTGCTGATGCCCGACCTGGTGCGCTATGCCGGCCTGTCGGGGGTATTGCACGCCGGGGTCGCCATCGTCGCAGTCGTGCTGCTGCGGCGCGCGGATGCGGCGTCGCGGCGGCTGGGGGGCGCCATCGTCGCCGTGCTGACCGTCAAGCTGCTGAGCGAATCGCCGTGGCGCGGACCGCTCGCGCATCCCGAAGGCTGGGACATCGCGGTCGCACCGCTCGCGCACAGCACCGGCGCGATCGCCGGGGCACTGCTCGCCTGGCTGCTGCTGCGCCGGCGCTGACGCCAGGGTTCAGTCGCGGATGCGGCGCACCAGCGCGGTGGTGGAGTAGCCGGGCAGGAACGGGATGGCGAGCGCGCCGCCGCCCCAGCTGCGCACCAGCGCGGTCTCGGCCAGCGTCTCCATGTCGTAGTCACCGCCCTTGACGTACAGGTCAGGTCGCACCTGCTTCAGCAACTCGACCGGCGTCGGCTCGTCGAACAGCGTGACGAGGCTCACGCTCTCGAGCGCTGCCAGCACCGCGGCGCGGTCGGCCTCGCGGTTCAGCGGTCGGTCCGGCCCCTTGCCGAGGCCGCGCGCCGACGCGTCGCTGTTCACTGCGACCACCAGACTGCCGCCGAGCGAGCGCGCCTGCGCCAGGTACTCGACGTGACCCCGGTGCAGGATGTCGAACACGCCGTTGGTGAAGACGATCGGCCGCGCGAGTTCGCCGAGGCGCTGACTCAAGGCCCGGCGGGAGCAGAGCTTGCCGTGGAAGGCAGGGGGCGTCATGCCGCCATTGTCGCGTGCCCCGCGCCGGGCGGCCGCGATGAGGCGGACTCGATCAGGCCGGCTGGGTGCCCGGGGGGCCGCCGGCCGCCGAAGCCGCCGCCGCGGTGGCGGCCAGCTTCTGCGTCATTTCCTTGCGGAAGCGGTTGAGCTCCTGGACGCTCTCGAAGCTGCGCTCCATCAGCAGGCTCAGGTTGTGCAGGATGCGTTCGACCACCTTGTTCTCCCACACGGCATCGAACTGGATCTGCTTGTCGAGCCAGGCCTCCAGCCACTCGGGATCGGGCAGGCGCGACTGGATGGTGTCGCGCGGGAACAGCCTCTCGTTGACATGCAGGTTGGTCGGGTGCAGGGCCTGCGCGGTGCGGCGCGCACTCGCCATCAGCACGCCGACCTTGGCGAACGCGGCCTTGGCCTCGTCGCCGAACTTCTGCAGTGCGCGCTTCATGTAGCGCAGGTAGGCGCCGCCGTGGCGCGCTTCGTCGCGCGCCAGCGTTTCGTAGATCGCCTTGATGACCGGCTCGTCGTGCCACTCAGCCGCGCGGCGGTACCAGTGGTTGAGGCGGATCTCGCCACAGAAGTGCAGCATCAGCGTCTCGAGCGCCGGGGCGGGATCGAACTCGAAACGCACCTCGTGCAGTTCGGCCTCGGTGGGCACCAGATCGGGCCGGAAGCGACGCAGGTATTCCATCAGCACCAGCGAGTGCTTCTGCTCCTCGAAGAACCACACGCTCATGAAGGCCGAGAAGTCGCTGTCGTCACGGTTGTCGCGCAGGAACATCTCGGTGGCCGGCAGCGCCGCCCACTCGGTGATGGCGTTCATCTTGACGGTCTGCGCCTGCTCTTCGGAGAGGCGGCTGGCGTCGAACTGGTCCCAAGGAATGTCCTTGTCCATGTTCCAGCGCACGGATTCGAGTTGCTTGAAGAGTTCGGGGTAAAGCATGTCGGCCCCTTGTTGAGCTGCGCCGATTGTAGGTGGCGGGCGTGACACGACGGCGTCATATCCCGTGCGCCGAGCAGCGCCTTCTTGAGCGGAAAATGCGTCGCGCTCAACCGTGCTGCGCGCGCCAGCGCCGCGTTTCCCCGGCGATCGCACCCAGCGCGGCCAGCGCCGTCACACCCGCCACCGGCCGGCGCTGCAGCACCGGCGCACTGCCGCCGGCCCAGATCTCGATCGACGGCGGCAACTTCTCCCGCAACTCCGCGAGACCGGTCGTGACCGCCGTCGGCGTGAGTATCGAGCTGAAGCTCAGCGCCACGATGTCGGCGCGCTGCGACTTGGCGGCCAGCACGATGTCCCAGATCGGCGTCTGCACCCCCAGGCTCAGGCAGCGGCAACCTTCCAGCAGGAACAGCGGTTCGGCCATCAGCAGCCCCAGGCCGTGCGGCTCGTGCGGGAAGGTGGTCAGCAACACGCGGGGCCGGCTGCCCGTCTCGGGCACCGGCACCGTGCTGATGGCCTGACGCAGCAGCACGTGCATCGATTCGGTGTACAGGTGCTCCTCGAAGACTTCCAGATGACCGCGCATCCAAGCGTCGCCGATCAACGTATTCAAGGGCGAGATGACCTCGATGACGAAGCGCGCCAACCCCAGCTGCAGTTGTGCCTGCGCCAATTGGCGGCGCAGTCCGTCCACGTCATGAGCGCGCACCAGATCGACGTAGGCGCGAAGATCGGGTTGGCCGGGATCGCCGCGCGGTCCCGCGACCGCGGCACCGCTGTCGCTGAGCCGCAGCAGGGCGTCGACCGGCTGCGCGACGATCTGCCCAGGCCGGTGCCCGGCGTCGAGCAGGCGCTTGATGACGCGCAGCTTCTCCACCTGATCCAGCGGATAGAAGCGCTCGGCCAGCGCGTTCCGGTCCGGCACGGGGAAGCCGTAGCGGCGCTCCCAGATGCGCAAGGTGTCCTTCGTCAGCCCCGTGTCGCGCTCGACCGCCGCGATGGACAGGGCGATGGGACGGGTTTCGCTGCGTGTGCTCATCGCCGCTGGCGCCAGCTCGCGCACGGCCATCGACAAACCGGGGATACACGTTTCATTGCGGGTCGACCAGCATTTGACGGGGGCATGGGCGCTCGTAATATAGATCAGTTCCAGCGTTTGACCAGGACAAACAGGAGATCCTCATGCCCACTCTTGCCACGAGATCAGCCAGCGCCACCCTCTCGCCACGGCGCCGTCCGTGGCTCGGTCGCTCGGCGTTGCGACGCCTCGCGATCGCCGCGCTACTGTGCATCGTGGGCAGCGGCGCACAGGCCGCGTGCCCGCCGTTGCTGGACCGCAGCTTCCCCCGCCTGCAAGACGAGAAGCCGCAGAACCTCTGCCAGTACGCCGGCAAGGTGGTGGTGGTGGTCAACACCGCCAGTTATTGCGGCTTCACCTCCCAGTACAAGGGGCTCGAGGCGCTGCACGCCCGGTACCAGTCGAGAGGCCTGGTCGTGCTCGGCTTCCCGTCCAATGACTTCGGCTCGCAGGAACCCGGCAGCAACCAGGACATCGCCGCATTCTGCGAGAACACCTTCGGCGTCAGGTTTCCGATGTTCGCGAAGTCCAGCGTGAAGGGCAGCGCCCGCAACCCGTTGTACGCAGACCTCGCGCAGCGCACCGGGAAGACGCCCGCATGGAATTTCCACAAGTACCTGATCGGCCGCGACGGGCAGGTCGTGCTCAGCTTCTCGAGTCAGACCGACCCGCAAGACCCTGTGTTTGTCCAAGAGATTGAAAAACTTGTGGATTCACAATAAGACTGAACAGTAATATATAGACCATGCAGTTCAATAAGTTACAGCCCGAGAGCGGCAACGCCAATGCCAGAGACGGGCATCCATGGAGCTGCTTGCAAGTCGTTGCACCCACCTACGGAACATTCCGCGGCCATGTCGGTCGCAGCAAAGGTTGCCGCCGTCCTTCCCGGACCCGGCCCCCCGGTCCCGCTGCCGGGCGCTCTTTTCTGCCGCGAAGCCTTCCCCAGTGGATTGAAATCCCTGAGCACTTCTCCTCCTCCCTCCCTCCCTCCTTGGCTCAGGGGCGCTTCGCAGCATTTGTTCTTCCGATCGAGTCCCTCGCCGAACCGATCCTGACCCGCGACGCCGGTGTCCGCACCGGCGTCGCGCCGTCTGCGCGGTGATGCCGATGCGCCGCGTCGCCGTCATCGGGTCAGGGATTGCCGGTCTGGCTGCGGCGCACGCCCTGACCACGGAGCCCTCGCCGGCGCCGCTCGCGGTGACGCTGTTCGAAGCGGGCGACTATCTCGGCGGGCACACCCACACGGTCGACATCACGCTCCCGGGCACGAACGGTCCGGTCTCTCACGGCGTGGACACCGGCTTCCTGGTGTTCAACCACCGCACCTATCCCAAGCTGGTGGGCCTGTTCGAGGCCCTCGGCGTGGCGACCGCGCCGTCGGACATGTCGTTCTCGGTGCAGGCGCCCGACGCCGGGGCCGCGGGGCTCGAGTGGAGCGGCTGCAATCTGGACACGGTGTTCGCGCAGCGCCGAAACGTCGCGCGCCCGCGGTTCTGGCGGATGCTGAGGGACATCCTGCGTTTCAACCGTCTCGCGACCGCGATCGCGGAGCGCAACGAGGATGCGCAGCTCACGCAGCCGATCGGCGATTTCCTGGCCGAGCACGCCTTCAGCCCCGAGTTCCGCGACTGGTACTTCCTGCCGATGATCGGCTGCATATGGTCCTGTCCGACCGATCAGATGCTGCGTTTTCCGGTCGCGACGATGATCCGCTTCTGCCACAACCACGGCCTGATCCAGGTGACCGACCGGCCGCAGTGGCACACGGTGCGCGGCGGCGCGCGGCACTACGTCCGGAAGATCGCCGAGCGACTGACCGACGTGCGCCTGTCCACGCCGGTGCGTCGGGTGATGCACGTGCCCGGCGGCGTGCGGGTCGCCACCGACGCCGGCAGCCTGCCGTTCGACGCGGTCGTGCTGGCCTGCCACAGCGACCAGGCGCTGGCGCTGCTGGCCGATCCGACCCCGCAAGAGCGCGCCGTGCTCGGCGCGATCCGCTACCAGCCGAATCGCGCGGTGCTGCACACCGACAGCTCGGTGCTGCCGAAGCGCCGCCGGGCCTGGGCCGCCTGGAACTACGAGCGCGCCACGACCGGCTCGCGCGAGCAGGCTGCGGTATGCCTGCACTACCTGATGAACCGGCTGCAGCCGTTGCCGTTCCAGCAGCCTGTCGTCGTGTCGCTGAACCCGACCCGCGAACCGGCGCGCGGCAGCGTGCTCGGCGATTACGACTACGCCCACCCGGTGTTCGACCTCGCGGCCATTGAAGCCCAGCGGCGCCTGCCGGACATCCAGGGCGGCAGCGCGCAGCGCTGGTACTGCGGCGCCTGGACCGGCTACGGCTTCCACGAGGACGGGCTGGCGTCCGGCCTGGCCGCGGCGCGGGCCGTGCGCGGGTGGCTGGCCG
>NZ_AZND01000210.1:0-5850 GCF_000576205.1 Methylibium sp. T29
GCAGCCCGCCGGCGTGCCGGCCCGGGTGAGCGGCACGGTGCGCCTGGCGCCGTCGCTGAAGGACCGCGTGGCCCCCGAAGACACGCTGTTCGTGTTCGCGCGGGCGGCCGGCGAAGGCGCTTCTCGCATGCCGCTCGCCATCCTGCGCCGCCAGGCGAAGGACCTGCCGCTGCAGTTCACGCTCGACGACAGCCTGTCCATGTCGCCGGCGGCCCGGCTCTCGGGTGCGACCCAGGTGGTGGTCGGCGCCCGCCTGTCGCGCAGCGGCGATGCGATGCCGCAGCCGGGCGACCTGCAGGGCCTGTCGGCCGCCGTGGCCGTGGGGACGACCGGGCTGCAGATCGAGATCGGCGAGCCGGCCGCGAAGTAGGCCCAGCGGGGGCGAGCAGCGCATCGCGCCACCCCGGCCCCACTCAGAGCCGGCTGGCCTCGAAGGTGTTGCAGTCGGCGATGCGACCGGTCTGCATGCCGCGCTTGAACCAGCTCACGCGCTGTGCACTGCTGCCGTGGGTGAAGCTCTCGGGCACGATCTGCCCCTGGCTGCGCCGCTGCAGCGTGTCGTCGCCGATCTGCGAGGCCGCGTTCAGCGCCTCGTCGATGTCGCCCTGCTCCAGCCACTGCCGCGCCTGCTGCGAGCGGTTGGCCCACACGCCGGCGAAGCAGTCGGCCTGCAGTTCCAGGCGCACGCTCATCGCGTTGGCCTGGGCCTCGCTGCCGCCGCGCCGCGCCGCTTCCACCTTCTCGCTGATGCCCAGCAGCTGCTGCACGTGGTGGCCGACCTCGTGCGCGATCACATAGGCCTGCGCGAAATCGCCGGGCGCGCCGAGGCGCTGGTGCAGCGTGTCGAAGAACTGGAGGTCGATGTAGACCTGCTGGTCGCCGGGACAGTAGAACGGGCCCATCGCACTCTGGCCCGTGCCGCAGGCGGTGGCCGTGGCACCGCGGAACAGCACCAGCTTGGGCCGCACGTATTGCGCCTGGCCGCTGCGGAAGACCTCGGTCCACACGTCCTCGGTGCTGCGCAGCACCACGGAGACGAAGCGCGCCTGCGCGTCGTCGGCCGGTGGGGCCGGGGCCGGGCCGGTGGAGACCTGCGCCGTGGGTGCGCCCCCGCCACCGCTCAGGATGCCGAGCACGGTGAGCGGTTGATGCCGAAGATCCAGCCCGCCACCAGCACGATGACGATGGTGCCGACACCGATGCCGCGGCCACCGATCGGCAGTCCGCCGCGCCCGCCGCCGCCCATGCCGCGGCGGTCCTCGACGTTGTCACTCTGTTCCTGGCCTTCCCACTTCATGACGCCCCTCCCCGGAAGCCGAACGATGCGGTCCATGGTACTGCCGGGCGCCGCGCTTTCTCGCTGAGCCAGGGAGCGATCTCGGGGAAGGACAGCAGCAGGCGCGGCCGCGCGTCGGCGGCGGCGGCCTCAGTGCGACAGGCCGTCGTCGGCGTGCATGCGGCGGAACAGGTCGAGCGCGAGTTCGCGCAGGATCTGGTTGGCGCTGCTGTGGGCGAAGGCCAGGCGCTCGTGTGCGTAGACGCGGTCGAACAGCATGCGGGCGGCGTGCACCGGCCAGCCCTCCTCGGCCATCAGCGCCCGGAAGCGCGACAGCGTCCACACATCGACCGCCAGCGGGGTCTGCGAAGCCTTCACGCCCAGGCGGGTGCAGGCGATGTCGTCGATCGACGCGAAGCCGGTGTCGTCGAACTCGGTGAGCAACTCGGCCGGCATCGTCGGCAGGTCGTGATAGTCGGCAGGCAGGTCGCGCGGGTTCATGAGTCGGCTCCGGGGCCATCGTGGATGGCATTTCGATGTCATGAGCTTAGGGGCGCCGCACATCCGCAATGCCGCGAATACACCGCCGAAGCCTCCGCAGTTGAGCGCTTGCTGCGTGGAGCGGTAGTGGCGTGTCAGGCAACTTCCTACAGTCCGTTCGCCGCCGATCAGGCTGAGCGCTGCTGACCAGGGCGCCGGGTGAACGGCTGCGTTCGTGTCCCCCGTGCCGGGCTCACGCCCGGCCCTCCTCCTCTACCTCACTTCGCCATTCACCCGACGCCCTGGTCGCACGCACCACCGCGGCGTACGAAGGTCTTTTGACCGTGGCAATCCACGGTGTATCGAAGCGCCGTGACGGGCCGCTGTGTGGAGCGAGGTAAAGGAGGAGCGGTCGGCCCGCAGGGCGGACCGCGGGGGACACGAGCGCAACACAGCGGCCCGGCGCGGCGCCCGCGCCACGGCGCCACGGCGCCACCAACGCTAGGTCTTGGGCAAAGTCACGCCCCGCTGCCCCTGGTACTTGCCGCCGCGGTCCTTGTAGCTGGTCTCGCAGACCTCGTCGCTCTCGAAGAACAGCACCTGTGCGCAGCCCTCGCCCGCGTAGATCTTGGCCGGCAGCGGCGTGGTGTTGCTGAACTCCAGCGTCACGTAGCCCTCCCATTCCGGCTCGAAGGGCGTGACGTTGACGATGATCCCGCAGCGCGCGTAGGTGCTCTTGCCCAGGCAGATGGTCAGCACGTTGCGCGGGATGCGGAAGTACTCGACCGTGCGCGCCAGTGCGAAGCTGTTGGGCGGGATGATGCAGACCTCGGCGTCGATGTCGACGAAGCTCTTCTCGTCGAAGGCCTTCGGATCGACCACCGTGCTGTAGATGTTGGTGAAGACCTTGAATTCCGGCGCGCAGCGGATGTCGTAGCCGTAGCTGCTGGTGCCGTAGCTGACGATGCGGTGGCCATCGGGGGCGTTGCGCACCTGGCCGGGCTCGAAGGGCTCGATCATTCCGTGCTGCTCGGCCATGCGCCGGATCCACTTGTCGCTCTTGATGCTCATCGCGGTGCTTCTTCCTGCAAGAAGCCCGGATTCTAGGCAGCCCGGCTCCCGCCCTCCCCGGCCGGCGGCACGGCAGGGGGCCGCGCCAGCGACGGATCGCCGTCGAAGCGCTCGAAGCCGCTGTAGCAGAAGAAGTGCCGGTTGGTGGCGCGGCCGAACAGCGCCAGGCCGAGCCGCGTGGCCAGTTCGTGGCCCATCTGCGTGATGCCGGAGCGCGAGACGATGATGGGCACGCCCATCTGCGCCGACTTGATGACCATCTCGCTGGTCAGGCGACCGGTGGTGTAGAAGGCCTTGTCGGCCCCGCCCAGACCGCGCAGCCACATCCAGCCGGCCAGCGTGTCGATCGCGTTGTGGCGGCCCACGTCCTCCACGAAGAGCTCGAGCCGCGCGTCGTCGCCGGCCAGCGTGAAGAGCGCGCAGCCGTGCACCGAGCCGGCCGACTTGTAGGTGCTCTCCTGGCGGCGCACCGCATCGAGCAGCGCCACCAGCGCGCGCTGGCTGATGCGGGCGGCCTGCGGGTCCGGCAGGACCAGCGTGTCGAGCTCGTCCATCAGGCTGCCGAATACCGTGCCCTGACCGCAGCCGGTGGTGACCACGCGCCGGGCGGTCTTGCGGTCGAAATCCTCGATGCCGGCGCGCGTCTTCACCGCGGCGGCGCCCACGTCCCAGTCGACCGTGACCGAGTCGATGTCGTGCATCGAGTCGACCAGGCGCTGGTTGCGCAGGTAGCCGAGCACCAGCAGTTCGGGTTCGGCGCCCAGCGTCATCAGCGTGACGAGCTCTCGCTTGTCGACGAACACCGTCAACGGGCGCTCGGCCGGGATCTGGATCGTCTCGCGCTGGCCGTGCTCGTCGAGCACGTCGACGCTGCGGGTCAGCGCTGCCTGAGCGCGGCTCAATCGAGGCAGCGGCGGGTCCTGATCGTTCATGCCCGCAGTGTGGCCCGAAACGAGCGCGGCCCGCTCGACCGGGCGGAGGAACGCGCCGTCACCGGACCGTGATGCGCACCGAGGCGCTCATCGCTTCCCCGTAGGACTGGTGGAGGCCGTCCGCGAACTGCATCTTCAGCACATGGCTGCCGGGCGCCAGCTGGACCTCGGTCTCCGTCTGGCCCTTGCCGAAGTGCAAGTGGCTGCCGTCCGCCGGAATCACGTTGCCCTGCCCCGGACCCGCGGTATCGATCAGCAGGTGGTGGTGCCCGGTGCCCTCCGCGAGCTCGCCGGCCGGCCGGACCGTCATGCCCTTGAGACCGAACTTCACCTTCACCGGGCTGCTGACGGTGCTGCCGTCGACGGGCTCGATGAAGTACACGCCCTGTGCGGCGCTCGGTGGCGTGTTGCCGCCGGGAGGGGGCTTGCTGACGCAGGCCGACAGCGCGACGGCGGAAACCAGGAACAAGGCGAACCGGTAGGACATCGCAGACTCCTTCACGACGACGCGCCCGTGCCGGGCGTCAGGCTCACCGCCCTGCTACTTCTTCGGCGTCCCGGTCTGCTCTGCCGAGGTCGCCTTGCCGCTGGGCGGGGTGGTCGCCGTCTTGGCCGGCGAGTGCGCTCCGGCGGCCTCGAGCGGCGGCGTGGCGGCGGTCGCGGCCACCTGGTAGGGCCCGGGATCGGTGCAGGCCGGCGTGGCGATCGATGGCTTGGTCTCCTTGCCCGCCGCCTTGGCCTCCTGGGCGTAACGAGCGGCTACGCGATCCATCGACTTGCAGAGCTGGAAGGCCGCCACCTTGTCGGACCAGGCGGTCTTTGCCTTGGCCTCGTCGGCCTTGGCCTTGGCTTCGGGCGTGGGTGCGGGGAGCTTGGCGTGAGCGGCCGGCAGCAGGGCCAGGCCGAGCACGGCGCACAGCGCCGCGGCCACGCAGCGCGGGCCCGGGGTGGGTCGGTTCATCATCAGCATCGTCTCGCTCCCGTTCAGGACTGCACGGCCGCGCCCTGCGTGCCGGCCGCCGGTGTCGGCGACGGCGTGCGCTGCGCGGGGATCTTCCCGGCCTGGATGTCGTCGTACCAGAGTTCGTGGTGTTCGCGTGCCCAGGCGGCGTCGACCTGGCCGTCGCGCATCGCGCGGTAGGCGCCCTTCATGCCGATGGTGCCGAGGTAGATGTGGCCGAGGAACATCGCCATCATCAGCACCGTGGCCACGGCGTGGATCATGTGGGCGATCTGCATGTCGCCGCGCGTGTAGGCGAGGCCGGGGATGAGCTTGTCGAGCACCAGGCCCGAGCCCACCACCACGATGCCCAGCGCAAACACGCCGCCCCAGAAGATGAGCTTCTCGCCCGCGTTGAAGCGGTGCGAAGGCACGTGGGCGCCGTTGAACAGGCCACCGCCCTTGGCCAGCCACAACAGGTCTTCCTTGCGTGGCAGGTTGTCGCGCACGAAGGTGAAGAACACGATCACCAGCGAGACCGCGAACACCGGTCCGGCGAAGTTGTGCAGGTTCTTCAGCCATAGGCCAGCCAGCCGAACAGCGTGCCGCCGATCACCGGCAGCAGGAAGAACTTGCCGAACGCCATCACCACGCCCGACACCGCGAGCGCCACGAAGGCCACCGCATTGCTCCAGTGCGCGGCACGCTCGAAGTAGGTGAAACGCTCAATCTTGCGGCCCGTATCCGGCGCGTGCACGCCGATCGGACCCTTGGCCAGAAAGAACAGGCCGATCGCCACCACCACGATCAGCAGCAGCGCGCCGCCGTAGGGAATGATCCAGCGGTTGCGCACCTCACGCCAGGCCTCGCCCGCCGTCGTGAAGCGCGAGCCGGGGTACTGCACGAACTGCTGGATCAGCACACCCTTCTCGGCGCCCGGCAGGTTGCTGATGCCCGGTTGCTGCCCCGACTCGCGCACCGCACGCCAGAACGGCGCGTTGTTGTAGGGCTGGGTCTTGGCGCGCTGGGCGTTGGTCTCGTTCGCGTCGGGCAGCGCCAGGGCCGCCGCGCTGGCGGCCGGGGCGGTCGGTGCGGCCTGTGCAACAGGCGACACGGCCGGGTCGGCGACCGGGGTGCCCTGCGCCACCGCC
>NZ_AZND01000211.1:0-5802 GCF_000576205.1 Methylibium sp. T29
TGCCGGGCAAGTGTGGAAGATCAAGAAGCCGGTGACGCTGCCGTTCGTCGACTTCAGCACGCTGGAGGCGCGCCGGCGCATGTGCGCCGAGGAGTTGCAGCTGAATCGCCGCCTCGCGCCTTCGATCTACCAGGCCATCGTCCCGGTGACCGGCGAGCCCGACGACCCGGTGCTCGGCGGGTCCGGGCCTGCGATCGAGTGGGCGCTCGTGATGCGCCGCTTCGCCGATGGGGCGCTGTTCAGCGAGCGCCTGGCGGCCGGCACGCTGACGCCAGCGCTCGTCGACAAGCTGGCGGAACGGCTGGCCACCTTCCATGCCGCGGCGCCTCGCGCCAGCGCGGGAACGGCCTACGGCAGCCCGGCTCGCATCGCGGCCGACACGTGTCACTTGCTCGAAGGTCTTGCCGCGCACGGCGTGCAGACGCAGGCGTTCGAAACCTGGGCCCGCTCGCAGGCGTCGGCACTCGACGGCCACTGGCGGGCGCGCCAGCGCGAAGGCTGGGTGCGCGAAGGCCATGGCGACCTGCACCTGGCCAACCTGTTCGCCGAAGGCGACGAGGCAACCGCCTTCGATGGCATCGAGTTCGACCCGGCGATGCGCTGGATCGACGTCCAGGCCGACATCGCTTTCACCGTGATGGACCTGACGGCTCACGGACGCACTGACCTCGGATTCCGCTTCCTCGATCGTTGGCTCGCGGCCACCGGCGACCACGCCGGTCTGGCCGTGTTGCGCTACTACCTCGTCTACCGTGCCCTCGTGCGGGCGATGGTCGCGACGCTGCACCCACCGGTGACCGAGGCGCCCGACTACCTGGGCCTGGCACGGCACTGGATCGCGCCCGCGAGCGGGCGGCTGCTGCTGATGCATGGCGTGTCCGGCTCGGGCAAGAGCACCATCGCGGAGCACCTGCTCGAACGCGCAGGCGCGGTGCGGTTGCGTTCTGACGTCGAGCGCAAGCGCCTGCATGGGCTGGCGGCGCTGGCGCGCAGCGGAGCAGGACTGGGCGACGGTCCCTACGATGCGGCGGGCACGGAGCAGACCTATGCGTACCTGCGTGAAGCTGCGCACCACGCGCTCGCGGCCGGCTGGCCGGTGATCGTCGACGCGACCTTCCTTTCCGAGGCGCCGCGGCGCATGTTCCGCGCGCTGGCCGACCAGATGCGGGTGCCGTTCTCGATCCTGCACTGCGAGGCACCCCGGGACGTTCTTGCCGTGCGTCTGGCGCAGCGTGCCGCCGCCGCGAGCGACGCTTCGGAAGGCGGCACCGAGGTGCTGGAGCATCAGTTGCGCACACAGCAGCTGCTGGCCGAAGACGAGCTTGCCCACGTGCTGCCGCTGGCCGGTGACATCGATGCGCTGGCGGCGCACTGGCTCGCCGCCGACGCGCGCTGAGCCGGGTCCTTCCGTGCGCCATCAGGGTCGGCAGCGTCATCGATTGCAGCAGCGTGCGCGTTGCGCCGCCGAACACCCATTCGCGTGCGCGGCTGTGACCATAACAACCGCAGACCAGCAGATCGGCTTCAAGGCCGGCAGCGCGCGAAAGCAACAACTCGCCCAGCGCGTCGGGCTGCGCACCGGCCGACACGTCCAGTCGGCCCTGGCCATCGTGCCGCGCCAGCCAGTGCCGCACGCCCTCGGCGCTGGCTCCGGCATCCTCGCCCCAGCCGACGACAGTGACCGTTTGTGCCGTTCGCAGCAGCTGCAGCGCTGCGTGCAGCGCGCGGGCTGCCTCGCGCGTCGGCTTCCGGGCCACCATCGCCCGGTATCCCATTCCCTTGCAGGGCATGGCTTGCGGGACAAGCAGCGCCGGCATGCCGCTGTCGATGACCACCGCCTGAACGAAGTCGGCGCGCAGCTCGCTGGCCCGGCGCAACGCGGGCCTGCGCTGGCCCAGAACCACCAGGTCGAGCACGAGCGCTGCACGCGCCGTCTCGGCAACGGGCATGCCGTCGCGGCACTCTCGCCAGTTCATCGGTACGTCGGACTCGGCCAGCCAACCCGCAGAGCCGTCGAGACGATGGCCCGGCTGCCGCAGGACCTGGCGCGGCGGCTGCATCGGGCGCGGCGCGGCAATCTGAAGGTGAGCATCGAGATCGACGACCTTCACCACGACGGCGATCCGCTCGACCGTGCCGCGAGCCGGCTCTCGCTGGCGCTGGTGACCGCGGCGCTGATCATCGGCTCGACGATCGTGATGACCATCCGCGGCGCCCCCCCGCTGCTGGGTCTGCCGGCGTTCGGGCTTGTCGGGTTGGCCGGCGCCGTGTTCGGCGCATTGCTGCCGCTGCGGGCGGTCGCAAACGGAAGACGGCGGCACGACGAGGAAAGATGAAGATGCCGCTCGTCGACTCGCCTCTCTTCCGCGCCCGCGGTCTCGCAAAAACCTACCGCACCGGCGAGGTCGAGGTGCGCGCGCTGCGCGACGTCGACCTCGACATCGCGCGCGGCGAGTTCATCGTGCTGCTCGGACCTTCGGGCAGCGGCAAGTCGACGCTGCTGAACATCCTCGGTGGGCTCGACGTGCCGAGCACCGGCACTCTTCAATTCGGCCCGACGCGCTTGGACGGGGCGAGCGACGCCGCGCTCACCGCCTATCGACGCGAGCACGTGGGCTTCGTGTTCCAGTTCTACAACCTGATCCCGAGCCTGACCGTCCGGGAGAACGTCGCCCTCGTGACCGAGATCGCGCGCGACCCGATGCCGGCTGATGAGGCGGTGGCACAGGTGGGCCTGGCGCCGCGGCGCGACCATTTCCCGGCCCAGCTGTCAGGCGGCGAGCAGCAGCGCGTGGCGATCGCGCGCGCCATCGCCAAGCGGCCCGAGGTGCTGCTGTGCGACGAGCCGACCGGCGCGCTCGACTTCCAGACCGGCAAGCTGGTGCTGGAAGTGATCGAGCGCGTCAACCGCGAGCTGGGCACGACCGCGATCGTGATCACGCACAACGCGGCCATCGCCGGGATGGCCGATCGCGTGATCCATCTCGCCGACGGCCGCATCCAGCGCATCGAAGTGCCCGCGCGCAAGCTGACGCCGGCCGAACTGGCTTGGTGACGGTTCATGAAGGCCCTCGACCGCAAGCTGCTGCGCGACCTGCGCCTGATGTGGAGCCAGGCGCTGACGATCGCGCTGGTGGTCGCCGCCGGCATCGCCGGCTTCATCGCCAGTCTGTCGGCAGTGGACTCGCTGGCCGCCGCGCGCGACGACTACTATGCCGCCGGCCGCTTCGCCGACGTGTTCGCGAACCTGAAGCGCGCGCCCGACTCGTTGCAGGTCACGCTGCGCGAGCAGCCCGGCGTGGCCGACCTGGAAGCCGGCGTCGAGACGATGGCGCGCATCACGTTGCCCGGCGTGCCAGATCCCATCATCGGTCAACTCGTCGGCCTGGACCTGGAACGCCCACAACGGCTCAACGTGGTGAGCGTCGCCGCCGGCGCGGCGCTGCAGCCCTTCGACGCCGACGGGGGCGCACGCAGCATTCCGGTGCTGGTGTCGCGCGGCTTTGCGCAGGCGCGCGGGCTGAAACCCGGCGCCACGCTGCAGGCGCAGATCAACGGCCGCTTGCGCACCCTGCGCGTGAGCGGGCTGGCGCTGTCGCCGGAGTTCGTGTTTGCCGGCCTCTGGGGCATGCCGGACCAGCGCGGATACGGCATCTTCTGGGTCGACCGCCGCGTCCTCGCCGCCGCCATCGACATGGACGGCGCGTTCAACCGCCTCGCGGTGCGGCTGGCGCCGGGCGCCGACACCACCGCGACGATGGCTGCGCTGGCGCGCCGCCTGGCGCCCTACGGCGGCCGCGATGTGCACGGCCGCGCCGACCAGGCTTCGCACCAGATGCTGGACAACGAGATCAAGGCGCAGCACGTCATCGGCACCGTGGTGCCGGCGATCTTCCTCGGCGTCGCGGCCTTCCTGCTGCACGTGGTGATCTCGCGCCTGGTCGGCACACAGCGCGAACAGATCGCGGCGTTGAAAGCGCTGGGCTATACCGACCGCGCGATCGGCATGCACTACCTGAAGCTGGTTCTGGCGATCGTGATCATCGGTCTGGGCCTGGGTCTGCTGCTGGGCCGCTGGATGGGAACGATGCTCACGGGACTCTACGCCGAGCTGTTCCAGTTCCCGCGCTTCGAACACCGCCTCGCGCCCTGGCTGGCGGCGACCAGCGCGGCGGTGGCGCTGCTCACCGCGGTGCTGGGCACGCTGAGCGCGGTGCTGGCCACGGTGCGCTTGCCGCCGGCCGAGGCGATGCGCCCGCCGGCGCCCGACCGCTACCGCCGCACCTTGCTGGAGCGGCTGGGCGTGCAGCACATGGCGCCGGCGCTGCGCATGGTCATCCGCAACATGGAGCGGCGGCCCCTGCGCACCGCCTCCAGCATCACCGGCATCGCCGCCGCGGTGGCCATCACGATCATGGGCAACTTCTTCCGCGACGCGATCGACGTCATCGTGCACACACAGTTCGAGCTCGGCCTGCGCGGCGACGTCACGGTCTGGGCTGTCGAGCCGGTCGATGACGCGGCTCGCCTCGAGCTGATGCGGCTGCCTGGCGTGCGCCAGGTCGAATCGACGCGCTTCGTGCCAGTGACGCTGGTGCACGGCCACCGCCACGAACGCGGCCTGATCCGCGGGTATGCCGCCCGGCCCGCGCTGTACCGCGTGGTCGATCTCGACGGGGCGGTCATACCGCTCGCCGGCGATGGCGTCGTGCTCTCCGACCGGCTGGCCGACAAGCTCGGGCTGCGGGTCGGCGACACCGTGCAGGCCGAACTGCTGACCGGCGAGCCGCGCACGCTGGCGCTGCGCGTCGATGCCACGGTGCGCGAGATGATGGGCCTCAACGCTACATGGAGCGCGGTGCTCTCAACCGCGCGCTCGGCGACAGCGACGTCTCCACCGGCTGGGTGCTAGGCGTCGAGCCGGGCCGCGAGGCCGCGCTGCTGGAGGCCAGCAAAGCGCTGCCCCGCGCAGCCGGTGCCTTCAGCAAGGCGACGATGCTGCGCAACATGCAGGAGATCAGCGCGCGCAACGTGCGCATCACGAGCACGATACTGACACTGTTCGCCGCGATGATCTCGATCGGCGTGGTCTACAACAACGCGCGCATCGCGCTCGCCGAGCGCGGCTGGGAGCTGGCCTCGCTGCGCGTGCTCGGCTTCACGCGCGCCGAGGTCTCGGCGCTGCTGCTGGGCGAGCTGGCGCTGGCGATTGCGCTTGCGCTGCCGCTCGGCATGGCACTCGGCTGGGCACTGGTGCACGGCGTCGACGACCTGCTTCGCTCGGACCAGTTCCTGTTCCCCGCCACGATCCGCCCGCGCACGTACGCCTGGGCCGCGTTGTGTGTCGTGGTTGCCGGAGTGGCCAGCGCGCTCGTGGTGCGCCGGCGCATCGACCGGCTCGACCTGGTGGCGGTGCTGAAGACGAGGGAGTGATGATTAAGAAGACCACCATGGCCTACACCGCCGGTGCGCTGCTGGCAGCGGCTTTGCTGCTGACCTGGGCCTTCGCGCCGCGGCCGATGGACGTGCAGACGGCCCAGGCCAGGCTCGGCCGCTTCGAGGCCGCGATCGAGGAGGACGGGCGCACGCGGCTGCGCGAGCGCTACCTCGTCTCGGCGCCGCTGGCGGGCCGACTGCGGCGCATCGAGCTCCACGAGGGCGACCGTGTGCAAGCCGGCGCGGTTCTCGCCATGCTCGACCGGTGCTGCCGCCCATGCTGGACGAACGCACGCTGCGCGAACAGCAGTCGCAGCTCGAGATCGCGCGAGCCAACGTGCAGCGCGCCGGCGCCCGCGCTGCGCG
>NZ_AZND01000212.1:0-5755 GCF_000576205.1 Methylibium sp. T29
ATCGCGCCGCCGGCGGCGGACTGGGGGTGAGCTGCCGCGCGGCGCACCGCTGCGGGCACGCTCATCGCGTCCGGCCGGCCGGTAGCCGTTCTCGCTGCCCTCGCCGCGTCCGTCGCGTCCGCGCGCCACGCTGGTGTCGAGTTTCATCGTCAGCGAGATGCGGCCGCGCGCCAGATCGACCTCGAGCACCTTGACCTTGACGATGTCGCCGGTCTTCACGATCTCGCGCGCGTCGTTGACGAACTTGTTCGCCAGCTGGCTCACGTGTACCAGCCCGTCCTGGTGGACGCCCAGGTCCACGAAGGCGCCGAACTGCGCCACGTTGCTGACCGTGCCTTCCAGCGTCATGCCGGCCTGCAGGTCCTTGATGTCGTCGACGCCCTCGTTGAAGCGCGCCACCTTGAAGTCCGGGCGTGGGTCGCGGCCAGGCTTCTCCAGCTCGGCGAGGATGTCCTTCACGGTGATCGCGCCGAAGCGCTCGTCGGCGTAAGCTCGGGCCGCAGCTTGCGGATCACGTCGCTGTTGCCGATCAGATCACCGACGGGTCGGCCGACGGCGGCGATGATCTTCTCGACCACCGGGTAGGTCTCGGGGTGCACGCCCGACAGGTCGAGCGGGTTGTCGCCGTCGCGGATGCGCAGGAAGCCGGCCGCCTGCTCGAAGGTCTTCTCACCCAGGCCCGCGACCTCGCGCAGCTGGCGGCGGTTGCGGAAGGCGCCGTGCGTATCGCGCCAACGCACGATGCCGGCCGCGACCGCGCCCGACAGCCCGGACACGCGCGACAGCAGCGGCGCCGACGCGGTGTTCAGATCGACGCCGACCGAGTTGACGCAGTCCTCCACTACCGTGTCGAGCGTGCGCGCGAGTTCGCTCTGGTTCACGTCGTGCTGGTACTGGCCGACGCCGATGCTCTTGGGGTCGATCTTCACCAGCTCGGCCAGCGGGTCCTGCAGCCGCCGTGCGATCGAGACCGCTCCGCGCAGGCTCACGTCGAGCTCCGGCAGTTCCTTGCTGGCGAACTCCGAGGCCGAGTAGACCGAAGCGCCCGCCTCGCTGACGACCACCTTCTCGATGTGCGTGCCAGGGGCCAGTTGCTGGATGCGCTTGATCAGGTCGGCCGCCAGCTTGTCGGTCTCGCGGCTCGCGGTGCCGTTGCCGATGGCGATCAGGTTGACGCCGTGGGTCGCGGCCAGCCGGCCCAGCGTGTGGATCGCGCCGTCCCAGTCCTTGCGGGGCTCGTGCGGGTACACCGTGGCCGTGTCGAGCACCTTGCCGGTGTCGCTGACGACCGCCACCTTCACGCCGGTGCGGATGCCGGGGTCCAGGCCCATCACCACGCGCTTGCCGGCCGGCGCGGCCAGCAGCAGGTCGCGCAGGTTCTCGGCGAAGACCTTGATCGCCACCTTCTCGGCATCCTCGCGCAGCCGCGCGAACAGGTCGCGCTCCAGGCTCAGGCTGAGCTTGACCTTCCAGGTCCAGGCCACGCACTTGCGGATCAGCTCGTCGGCCGGGCGCTTGGCGTGGCTCCAGCCCAGATGCACCGCGATGCGCCCTTCGGCGAGCGTCGGCTTGCCCGGCAGCGCCTCCTCGTCGAGCACCAGCTTCGCGTCCAGGATCTCCAGCGTGCGACCTCGGAACACCGCGAGCGCACGGTGCGAGGGCACGGTGCGGATGGGCTCGTCGTAGTCGAAGTAGTCGCGGAACTTCGCGATCTCCGCGTCCTGCTCGTTCTTGCCATCCATCAGCTTGGAGCGCAGCAGCCCCTCGTCCCACAGCCAGCCTCGCAGCGACTGCACCAGTGCGGCGTCCTCGGCCCAGCGTTCGGACAGCAGGTCGCGCACGCCGTCGAGCACCGCGTGGACATCGGCGAAGCCGGCGGTCGCCAGCGCCTCGGCGCCGCCCGCATAGCCGGCCACGAAGGCGGCGGCCTCGACCAGCGGGTCGAGCGTGGGGTCGGCGAACAGGCGGTCGGCCAGCGGCTCGATGCCGGCCTCGCGGGCGATCATGCCCTTGGTGCGACGCCGCGGCTTGAAGGGCAGGTAGAGGTCTTCCAGCTCCTGCTTGGTCGGCGCGGCGTCGATCGCGGCGCGCAGTTCGGGCGTGAGCTTGCCCTGCTCGTCGATGCTCTTCAGCACGGCGGCGCGGCGCTCCTCGAGCTCGCGCAGGTACCCCAGGCGCGCTTCCAGGTCGCGCAGCTGGGTGTCATCGAGGTTGTCGGTCGCCTCCTTGCGGTAGCGCGCGATGAAGGGCACCGTGGCCCCGCCGTCGAGCAGTTCGACGGCAGCGTTGACTTGGGCCGGCCGAACCTTCAGCTCGGCGGCGATTTGCAGCAGGATCTTGTCCACGGACTCGGGAGGGGCCCGGCAACGGGCCGCGGATCATCGGGAAGGCGCGCAGTGTAGCGACCGGCCGGACACCGATCGTTGCATCTCGACGCGCGCTCAGACCAGCTTGCGTTCGGCCGCGGGCGGCGGGCTCCACTGGTAGAGCCAGGTCTCGCTGAGCGACTGGCCGTCGCAGCGCAGGTAGACGCGCAGGTCGATCGGCTCGGTGCCGGCCGGCGGCACCACGTCGAACATCGCCCGGTAGCCCGAGACCGAGGCCAAGGGCCGCGCCGACGTGATCTCCACGCGGCCACGCGAGGCGCTGACGACGGCCTCGACCTTGGCCTTCGGCCCGATCAGCGACAGGTCGCCGCCGGAGAAATCGACCGCGAACCGCCACGAGAAATACTTGCGCGGCTGACCGATCACACCGCCCAGGCCGGTGCGCGTGGCCACGCAGCGCGCGAGCGGCGGCCGGGCCGGCGGCTGCGCGCCCCAGTAGAGGCGGTAGGCGAACAGCAGTTCCTCGCCGGCCTGCGGTGGGCGCGCCGGATTCCACAACGCGACGATGTTGTCGAAGGTCTCGTCGGCGGTCGGGATCTCCACCAGCTGCAGCGAGCCGGCGCCCCAGCCCGACTTCGGTTCCACCCACACGCAGGGCCGCTTGTCGTAGAACACGCCGTCGTCCTGGTAGTGGTCGAAGTTGCGGTCACGCTGCAGCAGGCCGAAGCCGCGCGGATTCTCGTCCTGGTAGGCGTTGAAGCGCAGCGTGGCGGGATTGGTGAGGGGGCGCCAGATCCACTCGCCGCTGCCGGTCCACATCTGCAGGCCGTCGCTGTCGTGCACCTCGGGCCGCCAGTCGTTGGCGACGCGGCGGTCGTTCTCGCCGTACTGGAACATGCTGGTCAGCGGCGCGATGCCCAGGCGCTCGATGGGTTTGCGCGGGTAGAGCGCCGCATCGATGTCCATCACCTGCGTGTCGCCCGGCGTGATGACGAAACGGTAGGCCCCGGCGATGCTGGGCGAATCGAGCAGCGCATACACCGTGATGCTGCTCGACTGGCGCGCCGGCTTCTCCAGCCAGAAGGCGACGAAGTTCGGAAACTCCTCCGGTCGCGGCAGGCCGGTATCGACGGCCAGGCCGCGCGCCGACAGACCGTACTGCCATTCCCCGCCGACCGCGCGGAAGTAGCTCGCGCCCAGGAAGGCCGAGATGTCGCGCTCGAGATCGGTGTGGAAGTTCAGCCGGAAGCCGGCGAAGCCCAGGTCGCTCGGCAATTGACTGCCCTGAACCCCGCTCTTGCCGTAGTCGAACATCTCGCGTCGTAGGCCAGTTCGCGGGCCCGGCCGTCCACCAGCTCGTGAATGCGCACCGGCGACTTGAAGAACAGCCCCAGATGGAAGAACTGCGCCCGGAAGCGCAGCTCGTCTTCGCCCCACAAGGCGTGGTCGGGTCGGAAGCGGATGGCCTGGTGGCGGTCCCAGTCGAGCGAGTCGATCGCCTTCGGCAGCACCGACCGCGGCGCCTGGTAGGCCTTGGTAGCCAGCGCACGAGCGCGGCCCTTGAGCAGCGCGTAGTCGAAGGCCTCGGCCTGACCGATCGCCTTCAGGCCCGCTGCGGCAGCGTCACCGCCCAGCAGGGCCTGAAGCGTGGCCGACGCGGCCATGCCGCGCAGCAGTTGTCGTCTTTGCATGGAGGGAGAGAGGAAGGAGGATGCGAGCCTCCGTACGATACCGGAGGCTGCGGCAGGCCGGGTCGGCCTGCGTCTTCAGGCGGCGGCGAGCGGAACGAGTTCGCTGCCGATCGCGATGCGGATCGTCGGGTGCACGCCGGGCCGACGCAGCAGCAACTGCGCCAGCAGTTCCTGAGCCGCGCGCCACAGCGCGATGCCGCGCGGGCGGTCGCCCTGGCAGTCGCGACGCGGAATCACGAGCTCGGATTCCACCGGTTCACCGCGCCCCGCGAAGTCGATCACGCAGCGTGCCACCAGCACCTGATGCGTCGCCAGCAGCACCTCCGTGCTGTGGTGCGCGTCGAGGTCGAAGTCGATGTCGGCCGGTGCCGGGGCGGCCTGTGCGAGGAGGCTGTCGATGTCGGCAAGTCGGGGTCGGGCTGTCATGGATGCAGATGCTAGATCGCCCTTCGTGACAGTCTGTAGGCGCCCGAAAGTCCCTGCTGTAGGACAACGCGCCGGCCGCGCCCCCTACAATTCGAGCCATGATCTTCAGGCTCCACGCCGTCCTTTTCGCCATCCTCCTGTGCTGCTGCGGCATCCTCGTGCCGGCGGATGTGAGCCACGACAGCACGGCCCGGGCTCTGCAGTCCGAGGCGGCGATTCCGGAACGCGCGCTCGACCGCCTGACGCTGCCGGACCCGATGTCGCAGGCGCAGGCCGAGAGCGCAGCGGACGGCCCGGGGCTGCTGGCCGAAGCCGCGTTGCCGGGCTTCACCGCGCCGCGCGCCGCATTGCCGCGGCCCGATGCCGACAGCCGCTTGCGCCCGCCCTACCTCGACGGGCTGCGACGGCCGCCCCGAACGGCATCCCGCCTCGCCTGATCCCTGCCGCGGACGTCCCGCGGCCCCAATGTCTCCCCGGCCTGCACTGCAGGCCTGCTGCGGCATCCCCGCATTCAACCTGCTGCCATGGACTTCCTCCTCGACCCCAACATCTGGATCGCGTTCGCGATGCTCACCGCCCTGGAAATCGTCCTGGGCGTCGACAACATCATCTTCATCTCCATCCTCGTCGGCCGGCTGCCGCCGGAGACGCGCGAAAAGGCGCGCCGCCTCGGCCTGGGCTTCGCGATGGTCTCTCGGCTGCTGCTGCTGTTCTCGCTGAGCTGGGTGATGGGCCTGACGGCCGACCTGTTCTCGGTGCTCGGCCAGGGCATCAGCGGGCGCGACCTGGTGCTGCTGTTCGGCGGCCTGTTCCTGCTCTACAAGGCCTCGCACGAGATCTTCGTGGAGGTCGAGGCGCCCGAGCGCGACGGCCCGCCGGCCACCGACGAGGCCGCACTGAGGGCCGCCGGCAACCGCCTGTTCTGGGGCGTCATCGGCCAGATCGCGGTGATCGACATCGTGTTCTCGCTCGACTCGGTGATCACCGCGGTGGGCATGGTCGACCAGATCGGCGTGATGGTGGCTGCGGTCGTGACCTCGGTGGGCGTGATGCTGGTGGCGGCCCGGCCGATCGGCGAGTTCGTCGACCGCCATCCGTCGGTCAAGGTGCTGGCGCTGGCCTTCCTGGTGATGGTCGGCATGGCGCTGACGGCCGAGGCCTTCGACATGCACGTGCCCAAGGGCTACATCTATGCCGCGATGGCGTTCTCGCTGGGCGTCGAGGCGCTGAACATCCGCTCGCGCGGCAAGCGCCGCGCGGCCCTCGAGGCCGGCAAAGGCACGGCCTGAGGCGGCGGCGCGCGCCGGTCGG
>NZ_AZND01000213.1:0-5721 GCF_000576205.1 Methylibium sp. T29
GGGGGCGGACATGCTGCGCGACACCTCACCGACCGCAATTGTTCTGAATGGCCAAGCCGCCGATGACAAGCGCGTGGCGGTCATTTATCGATGCCGGCTGAAACCGGAGCAGCTCACGGAAACCGACCACCCAGACATCAAGTTCTGCGATCAATGCCAGCAGAAGGTGTTCAAGATCACGGACTTCGACGGGTTCGAAAAAGCCGTCGCGTCGAAGGGTTGCGTATGGGGCCTGTCAACATCCGGTCGCCCTCCGATAAGGCGAAAGAGATGCGGTTCCTCGGTGGGCCGGGACTCACGGACTACTTCGCAGATTCGGCCTTGACGTGGGACGACTGAGCCGGTCGGCCACCTCGCCCGATAGAGCAGTCAGGTCAAGGGGCCTTGGATGAACGACGAAGACCCGGACCCTTGGTACGCCGAGGCCGACGCGATGGAGCTTCGCGCGATCGACTTCGACGTTGCCGATAGTGCAGAACTGCCCGCCGAGCTGAGCCACCACGCGATCGCAGCGGAACTCGACCCCGACTTCGACCCGGAGTTCGACGCGTGGCTCGAGTGGCTTATGCAAGATCCCGAGGTGCTGCTGGTCCTGGAGCAATGCAGCACCGAGGGCATATTGCTCCCGTGGGACATGCGTGGTGCGCGGTTGCTTACGGCACCGGCAGATGCCATCGACCGGCTTCATTGGTTCTGGGACCATTGCCCCAAACACCTGTATGTGATCCTGTCGCACTTCGTCTTCTGGCTGGTCCGGGCCGAGCGCGCTCGAAGGCGGGGCACGCCCGACTGGTCACCACGATCAGCGCCGCCGCCCCCGGATAAGGAAGAGCGCGCATTCTTCCGGCCAGCGCGCTTTGTGACACGTCGGTACGGTCGATGACAGCGGTTCAATCGGCCTGCCGGGTCGGTCAGTTGGTGCTTTGTGGCAGGTCGGGTGTCAATGGGTTGCTTGGCGCCGCCACGTTCAATCCACGGCGCTGCATAGCCCGGAGCAATGCCTCGGCCATGTCATCGCACGAACCTCCAACGGCCGCTGAGGCTGGTTACCCAACGACCGAATGATCTCCGCCTGCCGCTGGGTCGCCACCGTCCCGTAGCTGATGAAGGTCGTCAGCACACCCTCGTGCCCCAGGTTCTGGCTCCACGACTTGAAGTGCTCCGTCGACTGGCACACCTGCTGCCCGAGCAGCACCAGAGTGCTGCGCAGGCTGTGCGGGTTGTAGTACGGCAGCCCCGCCGCCTGGAACGCCTGCTTGAAGATCGCCCGGATCGGCGCCGCCGTCGCCCACGCCTTGCGCTCGATGCCGACCGCCTCGAACTGCAGCCGATCACCCAACTCGACCCGCGTCGCCGGGAACAGCGGGTCGTCGTTGCCCCACAACAGGTCTCGGCGCAGGTGCTGCACCCAGTCGTCCACGATCCGCCGGATCTCGTCGCCCACCTGGAAGAAGAAGGTCGTAAAGGTCTTGCTGAACTTGGTCTTCACGTCGCGCGCGTCCTGGAAGACGCTGCCAGCTTCCAAGTTCACATGCTTGAGCTTCAGGCTGGCCAGCGCGCTGTCGCGGGCGCCGGTCAGCAGCGCGAAGGCCAGCAGGGCGCGGTTGCGCTGCTCGATCTCGCTATTGGCCGGCATGGTTCCAATGACGTGCTTGACCTGCTCCAGCGTCGGTACCGGCCGCTCGCGACGCGCCCTGGCCACCCGGGAGTCCTTGTCGGAAAAGCTGAAGTACTCGGCATCTGAGTACCGAAGCTTTGACCGATAACCCGGCTGCAGCGCCAGCCACTGGAAGAAGCGCTTCAGGTGCGCCAGCGTGGCGTACTGGGTGGCCTTGCTCAACTTCTCGCCGGTCGTCTTGCTGTCGCGGTCGGCCAGCCGCCGCTTGAACGCCACCGCTTGCTCGAAGTGAAAGGCCTTGAAGTCACGATACTGCGTGTCGGCCTCGAAGCGCGCGATGGCCTTGGCCGCGGCGTCCACCGAGTCCTCGCTCTGGCCCTTCGCCTCCTTCAGAAGCACGAAGTACTCGCGCTTGATGCGCTCGTTGTCAGGGTGGTGTTTTCGCATGGTCGGTTCCGTACTGCACGAAGTCACTGTTCAGGGAGGGCAGAGCGCTCTCGTCTATGTGCTCCCGCGCCTGCGGGAGCATGACGCTCAAGACGCCCTGAACCAGCGGCAACTTGGCCTGGCTCACGCGGCGGTTGAGGCCCGCGCCGCAGCACCCGCACAGGCCCACCAAGTTGCCCTGCGTCGGCGTCAGCGGGTGGTAGCGCACCACGCCCCCGGCCGGCGCCCGTGGCTCACGGCAGCGCAAGCAGTAGATCTCGCCCGGAGCGCACGACCGTTTGTTCGCCGTGCGCCGAATCTGCAGATAGTCGGCCAAGTGGCTGCCCAGCACCAGCAACGGGCGACGCTGATCGATGGTCGGCAGGCCGCGGCCGATCCAGGCCCGCACCGTGTTTCGGTGCACGCCGTACAGCTTGGCGATCTCCTCCACCGTGTAACTACGGTGGATCTTGGCCAGCCGCGGGTTCAGCCGGGTGGCGGGCACGGCCTACTCCAGCGCGGACGCCGCTGTCCCGGCATCGGCCATCAGGCGGTTCGCTCCAGTTTCAGCACCAGTGCGCGGATCTGCTCGTCAGTCTTGCCTGCGATACGCGCCGCGTTCAGCGCCAACACATCGCCCGAAGGCCAGCCTACAGCCCTTGCTCCCAGGCTGACGGGTTTGGTCCACAGCCCTTGCGAGATACGCAGGTAGATCGTGGAACGTGAGTAGCCGGATTCCGCCTCCACTTGCGTGCGCCGCAAGATGGCCCGTGAAGATTGCAGTTGATGCGCCATGTTCGCCCCTGTTAGGCGCTCCCGGCCTATCCGGGAACATGGCTTCGCATCATTCGCATATCGGCGCCAATGAATAGGCGCAGTGGACTGCGCAGACTCGGTACCAGGAACCCGCCAACGGCCTCGAACCCCGCGCCGATGCTCGCGATCGTGGGTGTCGGGAACTACGTGCGCGGGCCTGGTGGCAACCCATCGGCGCGCAGGATTGTCGCGATCTTGTCGGCCATCCTGGCATTCGAGTTCGAGATGGGCCTGTTCCCTGCGGTACTGGAAGAGGCCCGAAGCAAGGGCATCGACCTCAGCCCGAAGTACATCCCCGCCGAGGTCTTCGACAAGCGGGCGGTGGACAAGGGCCAGGTGGTCTTCCACGACATCAGCTTTGTCGAGGCCAGCCCCCGCTACGACAAGAAGAACAAGCTTGCCGTGAGCATAGAGCTGTCCGACTTCTCCGTGTACTACACGCAGGGGGCGGCAGAGGCCGCGATTGCCGCCTTGAAGGAAGGTAAGAGCGAAGTGATCTGCGAGCAGGGCCAGCTCTACAAGATCAGCAAGAACAAGGAAGGCGTGGTGAATCGGGAGCGGCTGACCAAGCACTGGACCGACTGGGTGGACTACTGGGCCGTGGACTTCGACTACCTGCAACGCAAGGAGATCATCAAGGTTCCCGTGGGCACGGGCATTGGTGGCGTGGCCAGCTTGGAAGGCTTCGAGCCGCCCCAGGGCGAGTTGAAGCTGCCCGAGTTCGAGGAGCGGTGGACGGGCGGCTACATCTTCGAGAACGAGTGGCAGAGTTTTCGCACCCGCCAAAGCCGCGTCCTTGACCTGACCACGGCCGTGCACACTTACGACCGCCCTGGCCGCTACACGGTGGCGGTAAAGGTGATAGACATCTTCGGCAACGACACCATGACTTTGGTGCCCGTGAACGTCGGGTGAATGACCACCGGGACGCCGCAGTTCACCATCGCAAGGGGAGTACCCGCTGTACAACTTGCGCCTCAACGACCCCGATGTTCCCGACTACGATTAACTCGAATCGCTTCGCTGTCGGCGCCGCCGTACACTCCGCCTCGACACGCGCCTAGGCTGAACCATCCAGGGGAATTGGACCCCGCCGATCGTAGCCAACGCGCGTGTCCGCCTGCGGTCTAGCGAGTTTCCCAAAGACGCAGCAACACTACTTCGCTCGGGCGCCCCAGGCGTACTCTGTAGTGCAGCGTCAGGCCACCTGCTTGAACCGACCCAGGACGACTTGACCGGTCGTCATCAACTGGTCGATGTAGTCCGCCCAGAACTGCAGCATCTCGCGCCGCTGCGGCTCGTACTCGGCGCGGTTGTAGACCCCGCGCACGCCACCGATGGTGTGGTTCAGCGCCTTCTCCACCACGTCCGACGCCCAGCCGTTCTCATGCAGCAGCGTGGAAGCTGTGCGGCGCAGGTCATGGATCGTGAACGCTGGGATGTCCTGCCCTGCCAGCGCGATCTTCAAAGCGTTGTTGATCGCGTTGTGTGCGAAGGGTTTGGTCAGGCTGCCCCGGCCCGGCATCACCAGTTCACTGCCGCTGGCGAGCGCCTGAAGTTCCTTGAACAACGCGAGCGACTGCCGCGACAGGTAGACGATGTGGGGCTTACCGGTCTTGGAGTGCTCGGCCGGGATGTGCCACTCTGCCTTGTCGAAGTCCACATGCGCCCAGCGCGCCAGCAGCAACTCCGACTTGCGCACCATCGTCAGCAGGATCAGGTGCAATCCAATCTTGAATTGGCGGCGGATATTGGACTCGAACGCGGCCTTCAGGAAGCTGCGGACCTCATCCGGTGCTAGCGCGCGGTCGCGGGACTTCGATCGGTGGACATGGCGCATTGGCAGCGCCAGCACCGGGTTCACTGTCACCAGCCCGGCCGTCATCGCGTAGTCGAAGAGCCGCTTCAAGACGCCGCGGATACTGCCGGCCGCAGCGTCGAAGCCCTCGTCCTTCTTCTTCCAGATGATGGCCCGCACGTCCTCGGTGGTCACGCCGCACACCGGTTTGGCACCGATCGCCGGCACGATGGCCTTGTCGAAATAGCGGCGCGGGATGGTGATGTCCTGCCGGTCCTTGGCGACGATCTCGCGGAGGAACCGCTCGCCGAACTCGGACACGGTGGTCGCGTCGGCTGCCGCCCGCTTGGCCAACTGCTTCTGCTTGGCCGGCGACTTGTCCATTGCCGCAGTCTGTGCCGCCTCGTCGCGCTTCAGCCGCGCGTTCTTCAGAGTCAGCGCGGGGTACTTGCCCAGCGTCAGCTTTTCCCGCTTGCCTGCCACGCGGTAGCGATAGCGCCAGACGATGCCGCCCGTCGGGAACACCTCGACGTACAGCCTCGCTCGTCGGCCACGGTGTAGGCCTTGTCCTTGGGTTTCAGGGCCTTCAGGGCCGTATCGGTGAGCGCCATGTGCACCTCGCTGGGTCCAAGTAGACGGTCTGCCCGGGTCCAAGTAGCTACTTGGACCCAAACTTGGACCCAGCAGGGCTCGGCTGCGGGTGGGTCCAAGTGGACAGTGTAGGAGCATCTACCGCTTGTCTGACAGGCACTTAGGTGCGCTGTTTAGATTCCGGTGGACTGCTTTGGACTCGATCCTACTTCCCGATGCAGAACCTGCTGAAGATGTCTCCCAGCAACTCGTCCGGCGTGTAGCGGCCGGTGATCGCACCGAGCGCGTCGTGCGCCAGCCGCAGCTCCTCGGCCAGCAGGTCGAGGGCGGCGTCGGCACGGTCCGCCAGCTGCCGCGCGCGCACCAAGTGCTCGGCCGTGGCCTGCAGCGCCTGCAGGTGCCGGGTGCGGGCGATGAACACACCCTCGCTGCCGGCCTGCCAGCCGGCCAGCTGCAACAGCCGGTGGCGCAG
>NZ_AZND01000214.1:0-5685 GCF_000576205.1 Methylibium sp. T29
CGCCGCCGGAGCCGAGCCGGCCGACAGTGCGGCCACCGCCGCATTGCCGGCCAGCGCCTCGGCCTTGGCCTGGTCGACCATCACCACCAGCCGGGGCACGTCGGTGAACTGCGCCAGGTGGGCCGGACCGCCCATCGCCCAGCCGATGCCCACGCGCATCAGGCTGATGCCGATCACCGCGATGATGGTGCCGGTCACCACCGGCGGAAAGAAGCGAAGCAAGCGCCCCATCACCGGCGCGATGAAGATCGCCAGCAGGCCCGCACCGATGATGGCGCCGAAGATGGCGCGCGCCGCTTCGGTGCCGCCGGGTCCGGCCATCGCCACCATCGGGCCGACCGCGGCGAAGGTCACGCCCATCATGACCGGCAGCTTCACGCCGAACCAGCGCGTCGCGCCCAGCGACTGGATCAGCGTGGCGATGCCGCAGCAGAACAGGTCGGCCGAGATCAGCATCGCCACCTGCTCGGGGCTGAGCTTGAGCGCGCGGCCGACGATCAGCGGCACGGCCACGGCGCCGGCGTACATCACCAGCACATGCTGCAGGCCCAGCGTCGCCAGCCGTCCGGCGGGCAGCTTCTCGTCGACCGGGTGGACGGTGGGGGGTGTGCCCGAAGCCATGGCGTTCTCCTCGAATGCCCTCGGGTCCTTGCAAGGCCCGTACCCAGGCCCTGCCCGCTAACGGGGCGGCGCGCCGGCCTCGTACCAACGACCCAGCAGCGCACGCTCGGCGTCGGTCATCTGGGTGGCGTTGTTCATCGGCATGGTCTTCAGCACCACCGCCTGCTGGTAGATCTGCTGCGCATGGCCGGCGATCAGCTCGGGCGTGTGCAGCTGGATGTTCTTGCTGACGACCTGGGCGTTGTGGCACATCGCGCAGCGCTCGCCCACCACCGCCTGCACCTGCGCGAAGCGCACCGGCGCCGCCGCCTGCGCCGACGCCACGGGCTCGTGCTTCGGCGCGACCAGCCACGCCACGCCGGCCAGGATCGCGATCGCCGCGGCGGCGATCTCCCAGCGCGGCGGCGCCTTGTGACGGAGCACGAAGAACAGCCGGATCAGCGCACCAGCCAGCATCATCAACACCAGCACCAGCCAGTTGAGGCGGTGCTGCGTGACCATGCCGTAGTGGTTGGACAGCATCGCGATCAGCACCGGCATCGTGAAGTAGGTGTTGTGCACGCTGCGCTGCTTGCCCCGCTTGCCGAGGTTCGGATCGACCGGCCGCTTCGCGCGCAACGCCGCCACCACCTTGCGCTGGCCGGGGATGATGACCATCAGCACGTTGGCGCTCATCACCGTGGCCAGCATCGCGCCGGTCAGCAGGAAGGCGGCGCGGCCGGCGAACAGGTGGCAGGCGATCCACGCCGCCACGCAGGTGTAGACGAACACGCCGATGCCCACCTTCAGGTCGCCGCCCACCGAACCGTCGGGCTTGCGGCCGAACACGCGGCAGATGCGTCGTAGACCACCCAGCCCAGCACCAGATAGGCCAGAGCACCGGCCACCGCGGCGCCGGGCGACCAGTCGAACACCGCCTTGTCGACCAGGAAGGACGAGGCGTTCACGAAGTACAGCACGCACAGCAGCGCAAAGCCCGACAGCCAGGTCGCGTAGCTCTCCCAGTACGACCAGTGCAGCTTCTCGGGCAGGTCGGGCGGCGCCACCAGGTACTTGTTCGAGTGATAGAAGCCGCCGCCGTGCACCGCCCAGGCCTCGCCGTCGACGCCCTTCTTCTTCAGCTCCGGGTCCTCCGGCTTGTAGAGGCTGTCGTCGAGCAGCACGAAGTGCAGCGAGGCACCGATCCAGGCGACCGCGGTGACCACGTGCAGCCAGCGCAGCAGCAGGTTGGCCCAGTCGAGCAGGTAGGCGTCCATCGGCATCGGCTCAGCTGCCGCGGTAGGTGGAATAGGCCAGGGGCTGGCCAGCAGCGGCACGTGGTAGTGCAGCGCCGGGTCGGCCAGGCCGAAGTCCAGCGGCACCTCGTCGAGGAAGGGCGGCTCCGGCAGCACGACGCCGCGCGCGCGGAAGTAGTCGGCCACCGCGAAGACCAGGCGGTAGCGGCCCGGCTGCATCGCCGCGCCCTCCAGCAGCGGCAGGTCGGCCCGGCCATCGTCGTTGAGCCGCAGCGCGGCCAGGCGCTGGTCGCCCTGCGGCGCCAGGCGCCACAGCGTCACCGCCATGCCGGCGGCGGGGCAGCCGTTCATCGTGTCGAGCACGTGGGTGGTGAGTCGTCCCATGGTCGTGGCGGCGGCGCTCCGGTGGTGGTCGCGGGAGGGGGCGTGCGGTCCGTGTCCGCGGGCCGCATCACGCAGCGCCGCCCGGCGCGGGCTGTGCACAAAAGTGTATACACTTTGCCGGTCGTCGCAAGCACCGTGCCACGGACCTGCCGGGCCGCGACGCCGCCGATACCGCACCGAAAAGATGCCTCGCACCGCCGCTGCACCGCTCCAGGCCCTGAAGCCCGCACCGTCGCGGCGCCGCCGTGCCGGCGCGGCCGCACGCGCCGCGCCGGAGGCCGATACCAGTGCCACGCAGCGCATCGTCGACGCGATCACCACCGCCATCGTCGAGCGCCGGCTGATGCCGGGCACCAAGCTGGCCGAGCAGAAGATCGCCGACCTCTTCAAGGTCTCGCGCACGCTGGTGCGCCAGGCCCTCAACCAGCTCAGCCGCGACCGCCTGGTCACGCTCGAGCCGGCCCGCGGCGCCTTCGTCGCCCGGCCCGGCGTGCAGGAGGCGCGCCAGGTGTTCGAGGTGCGGCAGATGCTGGAGGCCGCGATGGTGCGCAAGCTGTGCACGGTGATCACCGACGCGCAGATCGCCGAGCTGCGCGCCCACCTGCGCGCCGAACGCGAGGCCGTGCTGCGCACCGACGTGCCCGGCCGCACCCGGCTGCTGGCCGACTTCCACATGATCCTCGCCCGCATGGTCGGCAACGAGGTGCTGGCGCAGCTGCTGACCGACCTGCTGTCGCGCTCCTCGCTGATCTCGCTGATGTACCAGTCCTCGCACTCGGCCGAGCATTCGCAGGCCGAGCACGTGGCCCTGGTCGATGCGCTGGAACGGCGCGACGCCCGCGCCGCCGTGAAGCTGCTCGACGCCCACCTGCGCAACGTCGAGCGCAACCTGCGTCTCAACCCGCGCGTCCACGACCTCGACGCCGCGTTGCGGCCGGCCGGCTGAGCCGCCGCACTGCGCTCGCTTCTTGCAAGGCCTGCCCACCATGGATCCGACCCCTGCCCCCTATCCCCGCGACCTGCGCGGCTACGGCCGCGACGTCCCGCACGCGCGCTGGCCCGGCGGCGCGAAGATCGCGGTGCAGTTCGTGCTCAATTACGAGGAAGGCGGCGAGAACAGCCCGCTGCACGGCGATCCCACCTCCGAGACCTTCCTGTCCGAGCTGATCACCGCGCAGGCCTACGAGAACCGCCACATGACCATGGAGTCGATGTACGAGTACGGCTCGCGCGTCGGCGTGTGGCGCATCCTGCGCGAGTTCGAGAAGCGCCGCCTGCCGCTCACGGTGTTCGGCGTCGGCATGGCGCTGCAGCGCTATCCGGAGCTGCTGGCCGCTTTCATGGAAAGCGGCTACGAGATCGCCAACCACGGCCTGCGCTGGATCCACTACCAGAACCTGCCCGAGGCCACCGAGCGCCGCCACATCGGCATCGGCACCCAGCTGCTGCGCGAGCTGACCGGCGGCGCCTGGCCGCTCGGCTGGTACACCGGTCGCGACAGCCCCAACACGCGTCGGCTCGTCGCCGACCAGGGCGGCTACGAATACGACAGCGACTATTACGGCGACGACCTGCCGTTCTGGACCGAGGTCGAGAAGACCGACGGCACCCGCGTGCCCCACCTCGTGGTGCCCTACTCGCTCGACACCAACGACATGCGCTTCGTGCAGGCGCAGGGCTTCAACACCGGCGAGCACTTCTTCACCTACCTGCGCGACAGCTTCGACGCGCTCTACGCCGAGGGCGAGGACGCACCCAAGATGATGTCGATCGGCATGCACTGCCGCCTGCTCGGCAAGCCTGGCCGCATCGGCGCGCTGCAGCGCTTCCTCGACCACATCGAGGCGCACGACCGCGTCTGGGTGTGCCGGCGCATCGACATCGCGCGGCACTGGCAGGCCACCCACCCCTGCGCGAAGGCCTCCACGTGACGACCGCCGCCCCCACCCCGCTGACGCTCGCCTGGCTCAACGATGCGCCGGCCCAGGCGGCGCTGGCCGCGCTCGACGGCTCTACGAGCACTCGCCGTGGATTGCCGAGACGGCACTGCGCCAGCGGCCGTTCACCAGCCTGGCGCAGCTCAAGCATGCGATGGTGCGCGTGGTGCGCGAGGCCGGGCGCGAGACCCAGCTCGCGCTGGTGCGCGCCCACCCCGAGCTGGCGGGCAAGGCCGCGGTGGCCGGCACGCTGACCGCCGAATCGACCGGCGAGCAGGCGCGCGCCGGCCTGAACCACTGCTCCCCGGAGGAGTTCGCGCTGGTGCAGCGGCTCAACGCCGAATACGGCGCGCGCTTCGGCTGGCCCTTCGTGCTGGCGGTGCGCGGCCCACGCGGCGAGGGCCTGCACCGGCGCGAGATCCTCGCGACGCTGCAGCGCCGGCTGCAGGGCCACCCCGAGATCGAGCTGGCCGAGTGCCTGCGCAACATCGACCGCATCGCCGAGATCCGCCTGAACGACAAGTTCGGCGCCGCGCCGATCCTGGGCAACCCGGTGTGGGACTGGGCCGAGCAGCTGGCCGTGCACACCGACCCGGGCTATGGCGAACGCGGCGAGCTCACCGTCACCTACCTGACCGACGCGCACCGTGCCTGCGCCGCGCAGCTGCAGGCCTGGATGCGCGACTGCGGCTTCGACGAGGTGCGCCTCGATGCGGTCGGCAACGTGGTGGGCCTCTACCTCGGCAGCGATCCGTCGGCGCGGCGCCTGCTCACCGGCAGCCACTACGACACCGTGCGCAACGGTGGCAAGTACGACGGCCGGCTCGGCATCCTGGTGCCGATGGCCTGCGTGCGCGAGCTGCACCGCGCCGGCCGGCGCCTGCCCTTCGGCCTCGAGGTGGTCGGCTTCGCCGAAGAGGAGGGTCAGCGCTACAAGGCCACCTTCCTCGGCTCCGGCGCGCTTACCGGCCACTTCGAGCCCGCCTGGCTGGACCAGCAGGACGCCGACGGCGTGACGATGCGCACCGCGATGCTGGCCGCCGGCCTGCCGGCCACGCTGGAGGCGATCGCGGCCGAGGCGCGCGATGCGGCGCGCTACCTCGGCTTCGTCGAGGTCCACATCGAGCAGGGCCCGGTGCTCGCCGAGCTGGACCTGCCGCTGGGCGTGGTGAGCTCCATCAACGGCAGCGTGCGCTACCTCGGCGAGGTGGTCGGCGTCGCCAGCCACGCCGGCACCACGCCGATGGACCGCCGGCGGGATGCCGCCACCGCGGTCGCCGAGCTGGCGCTCTACGTCGAGCAGCGCGCCGCTGCGGCGCCGCACCTGGTCGGCACCGTCGGCATGCTGGAGGTGCCCAACGGCTCGATCAACGTCGTGCCGGGCCGTTGCCGTTTCAGCCTCGACATCCGCTCCACCACCAACGAAGTGCGCGACGCGATGGCGGCCGACGTGCGCGAGCGGCTGGCCGCGATCTGCGAGCGCCGCGGCCTCGCCTGCCACCTCGAGG
>NZ_AZND01000215.1:0-5602 GCF_000576205.1 Methylibium sp. T29
CAGCACCTTGTCGCCACGCCGGGGAGGGCGGGGCGGTTTCTCTGCAGGCTTCAGTGCGGCATGCACGTCGGCCGGCTTGATGTCGGTGTAGCGGCGCAACATCGCCCAGGTCTTGTGCCCGGTGAGCAGCGCGACGCGCGGGATGTCGAGGCCCATGCGGAACAGATCCGCGGTCGCCCTGTGCCGCAGGTCGTGGAAGTGCAGATCGATGATCGGCGGCTCCAGCGCCTGGCAGGCGCGCGTGAAGGCTGTTGACACCGAGGCCGCGCGCACGCCGAAGATGGCGCCCTCGGTGCGGTCCTCGATCATCGGCTCGACGATCGCCCAGGCTGCGGCGAGCAGCGGCACAGTCTGATCGTTCCCGCTCTTGTTGCGCGGATCCTTGCGGTCGCGGATCACGACGGTGCGGCCCTCGCGGTCGACATCCTCCACCTGCAGGCGGCAGATCTCGTCCTGACGCATCGCGGTGGCCAGCGCGAAGCGGCACAGTGTCACCATGTCGATGCGCTGGCGCGGGTTGCCCTGCCAGTGGGCGTAGAGGCGCGCCAGCTCGTCGTCCGTGGGCTCGCGGTCACGCTCGCGGCTGCGGGTCGTCAGGCCGCGGTGCTTCAGGCTCTCGCGCGCCTCCAGCGCCAGGCGCTCCGGCACGTCAAGGTGCCGCGCGTGCCGCGCCCACTTCAGCACGGCCGACAGGAACGACAGGTCGCCCGCGATCGTGACGCCGCCGGCGCCGGCTTCGATGCGCCGGTCTATGAAGTCGCGCAGGGTCACCGCGTTGAGGGATGCCAGGCGCACCTTGCCGAGCTGCAGCTTCAGCATCGCCAGGGTCGCCTCCTTAGTCTTGCCGGGCGACTGGTTCGTCATCTCGACGTACTTGTCGATCAGGTCGCCGACCGTCGCCCCCTTGGGGACAGGCGCGAAGCCGCCTGCCGCGATGTGGTGCGCCTGCGACTCGACGCCTGAGGCCCAGTCCTTGGCCTCGCGCTTCGTCGGGAAGGTCGCCGCCCGGTAGACGCCGCCGCGCCTGACCTGCGCGCGCCATTTGCCTGAGGGTAGCTGGGAGAATGTGGGCATGTGTGCAGGGCTCCGTGTGCACTTCGTGTGTGTCCTATCGAGCCCTAAATCTACACCTCTTGACCCCTTCGTGTGCGCCTCGTGTGCACTAAGTTCTGCACACGTACCATTTATGTTAGTGACTGATTACGTGGAACATCAGGAAAAACATGGCTTTTCACCGTGGCGACTAAGTGTTGCCCCGATGATGGACTGGACCGATCGACATTGCCGTCACTTCCATCGCCTGCTCTCGCGCCACACCCGGCTCTATACCGAGATGGTCACCACCGGAGCCCTGTTGCACGGCGATGTGCCGAGGCATCTGGACTTCGGCCCCGAGGAGCACCCGGTGGCGCTGCAGCTGGGCGGCAGCGAGCCGGAGGATCTGGCCGCCTGCGCGAAGCTCGGCGAGCGCTGGGGCTACGACGAGATCAACCTCAATTGCGGCTGTCCCAGCGAGCGTGTGCAACGTGGCGCCTTCGGCGCCTGCCTGATGGCCGAGCCCGACCTGGTGGCAGACGGCGTGAAGGCGATGCGTGACGCGGTGGGCATCCCGGTGACCGTGAAGCACCGCATCGGCATTGACCGAACCGAGAGCTACGGGTTCGTGCGCGATTTCATCGGCACCGTGGCAGCGGCCGGCTGCGAGGTGTTCATCGTCCACGCACGCAATGCCTGGCTCAAGGGCCTCAGCCCGAAGGAGAACCGCGAACTGCCACCGCTGCGCCACGAGTGGGTCTACCGCCTCAAGCGCGATTTCCCGGCCTTGACGATCGTGCTGAACGGCGGCGTCAAGACCCACGACGAGATCGCCACGCACCTGGCGCAGGTCGATGGCGTGATGCTCGGGCGTGAGGCCTACCACCATCCTGGCTGATGGCTGATTGGGATGTGCGCTTCTTCGGCGACGCGCCACTCGAGCGAGACCGTGCCGACATCGAGGCGGCGATGGTGCGCTACATGGAGCTTCAGCGGCTGCAGGGCGAGCCCTGGTCGCGCGTATCGCGCCACATGCTCGGCCTGTGGAACGGTATGTCCGGCGCCCGGCGCTGGCGGCAGGTCTGGTCGGATCATCGGCTCAAGAACGAGCCGCCGGAGGTGGTGTCGGCGCTGGCGCGCCGCCGGCCGACGGTGGACGAGGTCGCGGCGGCGGCTTGACGGCGCCGCAGGCCTTTCAGTTCAGTACGCGGCGTTCCGCTGCACCGGCCAGGTTGCCAGTACCACCCCGGCCAGCGCCAGGGCGAAGGCGCCGAGCTGGATGCCGCTGACGTGCTCGCCCAGCAGCAGAACGCCAATGGCGGCGGCGCTGATCGGCAGCAGCACCGTGAACACGCCAGCCGACGACGCCGGCACGTGTTTCAGGCCCGTCATCCACAGCCACACCGTCGCCATGCTGGCTGCGAGTGCGTAGAACAGCAGCAGCACCCAGACGCCGCCGCGCACCGCCGAGAAGTCGAACTGCCACGCTTGCCATAGGCCGAACGGCGTCACCAGTGCCAGGCCCCACAGGTTCACCAGCGCGCTGATGCGGCGTGCGCTCACCTGGCCGGTGAGCTGCTTGCCGATCACCACGTAGAGCGCCTCGCAGAACACGGCACCGAGCAGCAGCGCGTTGCCGAGCAGTGAACTCCCGCCGCCGTCGGGCCCGGCCTGGGCCAGTGAAACCAGCGCGATCCCGGCCACCGCGCAGCCGATGCCGCCCAGCACGCGTGGCGCAATGCGCTCTCGCAGTCCGACCCACGACAGCAGGGCCACCACGGCCGGCAGCGCGGCCATGATCACGCCGGCCGCCAGCGCCGAACTCAAAGCCACGCCGAACAGCATGCACACCGAAAACAGGAAGTTGCCGAAGAAGGCCTCGAGGAACAGCAGCCAGCGGTCGCGTCGGCTCAGCCGCGGCTCGTCGGCGGTCCGATGCACCAGTGCACCATCGCGATGGCCGCGATGCCAAAGCGCAGCCAGGCCAGCAGCAGAACCGGGAACACCGCGACCAGCAGCTTCGACAGGCCGACATAGCTGCCGACCAGCGCCATGCTGGCGCCGAGGCTGGCATACGCCCACCACGGCGCGCGGTGGGCAGCACTCGTGGGGGTGGGCCGCCCGAGGCTCACGCGCAGCAGGAGGCGTGCGCAGCCGGCCTCACGCCGACCACGCCGCCCGGTTGCTCTGCCAGCGCCAGGCGTCGGCGCACATCTGGTCGAGGTCGCGGCGGGTGCGCCAGCCCAGCCGTTGCAGCGCGAGCGCCGGGTCGGCCCAGCAGGCCGCCACGTCGCCGGGCCGGCGATCGACGATGCGGTAGGGCACCGGGCGGCCGCTGGCCTTCTCGAAGGCGGCCACCATGTCCAGCACCGAGACGCCCAGGCCGGTACCCAGGTTCACCGTCAACAGGCCGGGTTCGCGGGCCAGGCTGTCGAGGGCGGCGACGTGGCCCTCGGCGAGGTCCATCACGTGGATGTAGTCGCGCACGCCGGTGCCGTCGGGCGTCGGGTAGTCGCCGCCGAACACCTGCAGCTGCGGCCGCTGGCCCACGGCCACCTGGGCGACGTAGGGCATCAGGTTGTTCGGGATGCCCGAGGGGTCTTCGCCGATCTGGCCGCTCTCGTGGGCGCCGACCGGGTTGAAGTAGCGCAGCCGCGCGATGCGCCACTGCGGCTCGGATTTCGACAGGTCGGCGAGGATCTGCTCGACCATCAGCTTGGTCCAGCCGTAGGGGTTGGTGGCCGACAGCGGGAAGTCCTCGCGGATCGGTACCGACGCCGGGTCGCCGTAGACGGTGGCGGAGGACGAGAACACCAGCGTGTGCACCGCGGCGCGGCGCATCGCCTCCAGCAGCCGCAGGGTGCCGGTGATGTTGTTCTCGTAGTAGGCCAGCGGCTTCTGTACCGACTCGCCCACCGCCTTCAGCGCCGCGAAGTGGATCACCGCACGGATCGGGTACTGCGCGAACACGCGGTCCAGGGTGGCGGCATCGCGCACGTCGCCCTCCACGAAAGCGGGCCGCTTGCCGCACAGCGGCGCCAGGCGGTCGAGCACGTCGCGCTGGCTGTTGACGAGGTTGTCGAGGATGACGAAATCATGGCCCGCATTCGCCAGCGCCACGCTGGTGTGCGAGCCGATGAAGCCTGTGCCGCCGGTCACGAGTATCAATTGCTGCTCCCTGTCGAACGTCGAGGGCCCATCGCGACAGACCAACCGCAGCGAAAGGCAACGGGGCATTGTGCCGGGCCGTCGATTGTGTCAATGTGGCAAAAGTCAGCCTTGGGGCATGGCACTTGCTCCCAGGTTCGGCCTCCACCCATTCCGGGTGGTCTTGTTGCCTCAGGGGAGCCCCATGAACGAACGCTTTTTCCAGCTCGGCACGGCGCTACGCGCGCTGGCCGTGGTCGCATGGATCGGTCTCGGCGCGCCGTCCGTCCACGCGCAGGTCGCGGTGGCCAAGCCGCAGGTGGTGGTGCTCGCCACCGGGGGCACGATCGCCGGCGCGGGCGCGGCCGCCACCAACAGCGCGTCCTACCAGGCGGCCAAGGTACCGGTCGACAAGCTGATCGCCGGCGTACCCGAGCTGGCCGACGTGGCCCAGGTGCGCGGCGAGCAGGTGTTCCAGATCGCCTCGGAGAGCTTCACCAACGAGAAGCTGGTGCAGCTCGGCAAGCGGGTCTCGCAACTGGTGCGCGACCCGGCGGTGAACGGCATCGTCATCACCCACGGCACCGACACGCTGGAAGAGACGGCCTTCTTCCTCAAACTGGTGATCCGCAGCGACAAGCCGGTGGTCGTGGTGGGCTCGATGCGGCCCGGCACGGCGATGTCGGCCGACGGCATGCTCAACCTCTACAACGCGGTGGTGGTCGCGGCCGACCCGACCTCGCGCGGCAAGGGTGTGCTGGTGGCGATGAGCGACGAGATCCATTCGGGCCGTGACGTCGCCAAGCGCATCAACATCAAGACCAGCGCCTTCGGCAGCCAGTGGGGGCCGCTCGGCATGTCGGTGGAGGGCAAGACCTTCTGGTTCCGCCTGCCGGCCAAGCGCCACACCGTGAACAGCGAGTTCGACATCGAGAGCATCGAGACGCTGCCCGAGGTGGCCATCGTCTACGGCTACGGCAACATGACGACGGAGCTGTACGACGCGGCGCTGCGCTCGGGCGCCAAGGCGGTGGTCAATGCCGGCACCGGCAACGGCTCGGTGCCGAACTACGCGGTAGAGAAGCTCAGGAGCGTGCGCGCCCAGGGCGTGCAGGTCATCCGCTCCTCGCGCGTGGCCGACGGCTTCGTGATCCGCAATGCCGAGCAGCCCGACGACAAGTACGACTGGGTCGTCGCGCACGATCTGAACCCGCAGAAGGCCAAGATCCTGGCCGCGGTCGCGCTGACGCGCGGCGTGAGCTCGCAGGATCTGCAGCGGATCTTCTGGGAGTACTGAGGAGCCCGCCAACGGTCTGCGGCGCCGCAGCTCAGGCCGCCCCGGCGGCTGGCGATCCGGCGACCATGCGGCTGGCCAGGGCGTCGGCGCGCCGGAGCAAGGCGGCGAGCGGCAGGTCGCTGG
>NZ_AZND01000216.1:0-5596 GCF_000576205.1 Methylibium sp. T29
CTCGGCCAGCCGGAGGCCGCGAGGCGCGGCCGCGGCCTCTGCAGCACTGCTGTTGCCCTCGGTGGGCGGGGGGGGCTCCGCGCCGCCGACCGGCGGCGCGGGAAAGGCCATGCCCTGCCCGTTCTCGCGCGCGTAGATGGCGATCACGTGGTCGATCGGCACGACGATCTCGCGGGCGGTGCCGCCGAAGCGCGCCTTGAAGCTGATGAAGTCGTTGCCGAGCTGCAGGCCGCTGGTAGCCTCGAAGCTGGCGTTCAGCACGATCTCGTTGTTCTTGACGTATTCGGCCGGCACCTGCACCGAGCCGTCCACGTACACCGCGAGATAGGGCGTGAAGCCGTTGTCGGTGCACCAGTCGTGCAGCGCGCGGATCAGGTAGGGGCGCGTCGAGGCGCCCTGCGTGTCCGGCGTGACGGGGATCGTCATCGTGGCGCTCCTGCCTGCCGCGCGATCTACTTGCGCATCACCTTCTCGGACGGCGTCAGCGCCTCGATGTAGGCCGGGCGCGAGAAGATGCGCTCGGCGTACTTCAGCAGCGGCAGCGCGTTCTTCGACAGGTCGATTGCGTAGTAGTCCAGGCGCCACAGCAGCGGCGCGATCGCGACGTCGAGCATCGAGAAGTCGTCGCCGAGCATGTACTTGTTCTTCAGGAAGATCGGCGCGAGCTGCGTGAGGCGATCGCGGATCTGGCTGCGCGCCTTCTCGAGCTGCTTGTCGGTGGCCTTCACGCCGCTGCGGCCTTCGAGCAGGTTCACGTGCGCGAACAGTTCCTTCTCGAAATTGAACAGGAACAGCCGCACGCGCGCACGCGCCACCGGGTCGCCCGGCATCAACTGCGGGTGCGGGAAGCGCTCGTCGATGTACTCGTTGATGATGTGCGACTCGTACAGGATGAGGTCCCGTTCGACGAGGATGGGCACCTCGTTGTACGGGTTCATCAGCGCGATGTCTTCGGGTTTCGCGAACAGGTCGACATCGCGGATCTCGAAATCCATGCCCTTCTCGAACAGCACGAAACGGCAGCGGTGCGAGTAGGGGTCGGTCGTTCCGGAGTAAAGCACCATCATGGCGGCGGGCTCCTAGGTTCTTCGGGGGCCATCAGAAAAACGCAAGCGGAGCGGATGCATGCATCCCGCTCCGCTCACGCCGTCACAGACCGATGGGCGCCTGCTGCGCCCCGGCCTGCGGGTCACTTACTTCACATCTTTCCAGTAGGCCGCATTCAGCCGCCAGGCGATGATGGTGAACACGCCGAGGAACAGCAGCACCCACACGCCGAGTCGCTTGCGCTGGTTCTGCGCCGGCTCACCCATCCATTGCAGGTAAGCCACCAGGTCGCCGACGGCGTCGTCGTAGGCCAGCGGGCTCAGCTTGCCGGGGGTCAGTTGCTCGTAGCCAGCGAAGCGGTGCAGCTTCTTGCTGGCGTCGTGCGGATCGGCTTCCTCGACGAACTTCGCGGTCCGCTGTCCCTGCAGTTCCCACAGCACGTGCGGCATGCCGACGCTCGGGAAGACCATGTTGTTCCAGCCGGTGGCCTTGGTGTCGTCGCGGTAGTAGCTGCGCAGGTAGGTGTACAGGTAGTCGGCACCCGATCCACCCGCACCGGCCCGCGACCGCGCGATCACGGTCAGATCAGGCGGCACGCCGCCGAACCATTCCTTGGCGTGCTTGGGATCGAGTGCGATCTTCATCGTCTCGCCGACCTTGTCGGTCGCGAACAGCAGGTTGCCCTTGATCTGCGCTTCGCTCAGGCCGATCTCCTGCAGCCGGTTGTAGCGCATGTAGGCAGCCGAGTGGCAGTTGAGGCAGTAGTTGACGAACAGCTTGGCGCCATGCTGCAGCGACGCCACGTCGGTCATCTTGTTCTGGGGGAACTTGTCCCAGGCGATGCCGCCTTCGGACGCGCGGGCCGTGCCGGCGAAGGCACATGCGGCCAGCAGCAGGGCGATCAGCTTCTTCATGTTCTCGGGCTCCTGCAGGCTCAGTGGGCGGCGAAGGTCACGCGATCGGGCACCGGCTTGAACGTGCCGAGCTGGCTCCACCACGGCATCAGCAGGAAGAAGCCGAAGTAGAACAGCGTGCCGATCTGCGACACCAGCGTGCCGATGTCGGTCGGCGCCTGGATGCCCAGGTAGCCGAGGATGAAGAAGAACAGCACGAACAGGCCGTAGACGTACTTGTGCCAGTCCGGGCGGTAGCGGATCGACTTGACCGGGCTGTGGTCCAGCCAGGGCAGGAAGAACAGGATCACGACCGCACCGCCCATCACGACCACGCCCCAGAACTTGGCGTCGAAGGTCTTCAGCAGCGCGATCGCGACGAGCCCGCCGACCAGCACGGCAATCTTCGCGCCGCCGCCGAACTTGCCCTTGAGCACCGCCAGTACCGCGCCGGCGGCGATCAGCACCGCGAGCACATTGACCATGAAGTCGGTGGTCGCGCGCAGCATCGAGTAGTACGGTGTGAAGTACCACACCGGAGCGATGTGCGCCGGGGTCTTCAGGGGGTCGGCCGGGATGAAGTTGTTGTACTCGAGGAAGTAGCCGCCGAACTCGGGCGCGAAGAAGATGATCGCGCTGAAGATCATCAGGAACACGCTGACGCCCAGGATGTCGTGCACCGTGTAGTACGGATGGAAGGGGATGCCGTCCATCGGCGTGCCGTTCGGCCACTTCTTCTGCTTGATCTCCACACCGTCGGGGTTGTTCGAGCCGACCTCGTGCAGCGCGATGATGTGCGCGGCCACCAGGCCCAGCAGCACCAGCGGCACCGCGATGACGTGGAAGCTGAAGAAGCGATTCAGCGTGGCGTCGCTCACCACGTAGTCGCCGCGGATCAGCAGCGCCAGATCCGGGCCGACGAAGGGCACGGCGGCGAACAGGTTGACGATCACCTGGGCGCCCCAGTACGACATCTGGCCCCAGGGCAGCAGGTAGCCCATGAAGGCCTCGGCCATCAGGCACAGGAAGATCGCGCAGCCGAAGATCCACACCAGCTCGCGCGGCTTGCGGTAGCTGCCGTACATGAGGCCGCGGAACATGTGCAGATAGACCACGACGAAGAAGGCCGAGGCACCGGTGGAGTGCATGTAGCGCACCAGCCAGCCCCAGGGCACGTCGCGCATGATGTACTCGACCGACGCGAAGGCCAGGCTGGCGTCGGGCTTGTAGTTCATCACCAGGAAGATGCCGGTGACGATCTGGATCACCAGCACCAGCATCGCCAGCGAACCGAAGAAGTACCAGAAGTTGAAGTTCTTCGGCGCGTAGTACTCGGAAAGATGCTCTTTGTAGAGCTTGGTCGCCGGGAAGCGGTTGTCGACCCAGGTCATCAGCTTCTGCGCCACGGGCGCGTCGGCAGGGGCAGTCTTGAATTCGGCCATGGTGTCCTCGCGCTGCTCAGGCCTTGGCCTCGCCGATCAGCAGCTTGCTGTCGGTCAGGAAGGTGTAGGGGGGCACCTCGAGGTTGTCCGGCGCCGGCTTGTTCTTGAACACCCGCCCGGCCATGTCGAAGGTCGAGCCGTGGCAGGGGCAGAGGAAACCGCCCTGCCAGTCGTCCGGCAGCGAGGGTTGCGGACCGGCCACCAGGCGATCCGACGGCGAACAGCCCAGATGCGAGCAGATGCCGACGACGACCAGGATCTCCGGCTTGATCGAGCGCCACTCGTTGCGGGTGGTCTCCATCGGCGTGACCTCGGCCGGCTTGCGCTCGGACTTCGGGTCGGCCACCAGCGCGTCGGTCTTCTTCAGCGACTCCAGCTGTTCCGGCGTGCGGCGCAGGATCCAGACCGGCTTGCCGCGCCACTCGACCGTCATCTTCTCGCCCGGCTTGAGCGCGCTGATGTCGGCCTCCACCGCGGCGCCGGCGGCGCGGGCGCGCTCCGACGGCTGGAAGGTGGAGACGAAGGGCACCGCGGTCGCGATGCCGCCGACGGCGCCGGCGCAGGACGAGGCGATCAGCCAGGTCCGCTTGCTGTGATCGACTTGCTGCTCACTCATGGAATTCCTTGGGCTAGCGCTTTGATTCTTGAACAACCATCGATTCTAATCGACAGACTGCTCCGTTCCGAGGCCGGATCGGCATCGAAGATTCCAGCAAGCCGTGCGCCAGCTCGGCTTGACTTGCCGCAAACCTCGGGAATACTCGCTCACGACAGGCGCCGGACACCCCGGTCGACCATCATTACTACCTTCAGGAGGCTGTGCATGTCGTTCTTCAGCGAGTTCAAGGAGTTTGCCGTCAAGGGCAATGTGATCGACCTGGCCGTTGGCGTGATCATCGGCGGCGCCTTCGGCAAGATCGTCGACTCGATCGTCGGCGACCTGATCATGCCGATCGTCAGCAAGCTGTTCGGCGGCCTCGACTTCTCGAATTACTACGTCGGACTGGCAGGGCAGGCCGCCGGACTGCCGCTCGCGGAGGCCAAGAAGGCCGGCGCGGTCTTCGCCTATGGCAACTTCATCACGGTGGCGCTGAACTTCGCGATCCTCGCCTTCATCATTTTCCTGATGATCAAGCAGATCAACCGACTGAAGAAGGACGAACCGGCCGCCCCGCCTGCGCCCCCCGCCGAGGACATCGTGCTGTTGCGCGAGATCCGCGATGCCCTGAAGAAGTGACCCGCCTGCGGGCGCGCTGCCGGGGCACCGGCCCGCCCGCCTCCTTGCCGACCCTGTGAACGCCGCCCCCAACGTCCAGGCCGCATTGAATGCGGCATGCCTGCGCATCCAGGCCACCGTCACGGCCGCCGCCGAACGACTGGTGGAGACGCTCGCGTCGCAGTCGGCCTCGTTCGCCAGCATCACGACCCGCCAGCTGATGGCGAGCACGCAGTTCGACCTGCGCCGCAAGCTGCCCGACTTCACCCTGGTCTTCAGCGCCGGCCTGCGTGACCGCGTGCTCGAGGCCGCCGAGCCGCGCAGCTCGACCCGCTCGCTGGCCACCACCTCGTGGGAGTCGCTGAGCCTGGTCGGCGACGACGAGGTGGACGAGCGCGTCTCGGCCGAGCGCCTGAGCATGCAGATCGTGCACGAGTGCGAGTGGGAGATGCGCGAGCTCGACGGCTACATGGCCGCCCTGCTGCGCCACGGCGAACCCGACCCCGATCGCAACCCGCTGCGCCCCGAGATCATCGGCCGTGCGCTGCGCCGCGCGATCCACGCCGTGAACGACGATCCGGCCTCGCACCGGCTGCTCGCCACCGAGTTCGGCCGCTCGCTGGCCACGGCGATGCGGGCCTGCTACGCCGGCATCATCGCCGACCTGCAGGCGCGCGGCGTCAGCCCGATCGGCCTGGCCGTGAAGACGGTGCAGGGTCCCGGCAACGACCTGCCACGCGAGGTGCTGCGCGAGAACTCCGGCTACCAGACCTCGGGCTTCCATGGCTCGGCCTTCCAGGCCTCGGCACGCGACCTGGTCCAGGCCGAGCAGATGCTGCAGACGCTGTTTGGCATCGCGCTGCCCCAGGCGCTGCAGGCGGCCTCGGGGGCCGGCGCGCTGGGCCTGCCTTCCGGACCGGGCGCGCCGTCCGGGTTCGGCAGCAGCCGGTCGGGGAGCAGCACCGGCAGCCGCGGCTATGGCGGCACCGGGAGCGGCT
>NZ_AZND01000217.1:0-5594 GCF_000576205.1 Methylibium sp. T29
CCGCCGGCGCCGCGGATGCGGCGGCCTCTGCGGGTGCCGCGACCGGCAGAGCCGTCGGCGCCACGATGATCGGAGCCGTGACCGCGACGTTGCGGCCTGCCGCCACGGAGCGGAGGTGGCTCTGCTCGGCCAGCACCTTGCCGGCGTAGCCGCCGTCGTCGGCGAGGTTGGCCGCGCCGACGTAGTACTTCAGGCCGCCCTCCAGGCTGCCGGCGCGCGCGATGCATTCCTTCAGCACCTGCACGCCGACGCGCAGGTTGGTCACCGGATCGAAGGCCGCGTGGTTGCCGCCGAAGGCCTCGTACTTGTCGTCGTGGACGCGGGTCATCACCTGCATCAGGCCCTGCGCGCCGACCGGGCTCTGGGCGAACGGATTGAAGCTCGACTCGATGGCCATGATCGCCAGGATGAGCGTCGGGTCGAGCTTGGCCCGTTGCCCAACCTGCCAGGCTTCCTGCACCAGGCGGCTCACCGGTTCCGGCGCGACGCGGTAGCGGCGCGCCAGCCAGGACGCCACCGCGGCCTGCTGGCGGTCGAGGTTGCTCGGGTCGGCCGCGGTCGCCCGCGCCACCGCGTCGCGCTCGACCAGGGCGGCCGCTAGGCCGGCCAGGGAGGTGTCGGCTTCCACACGGGCCACCTGCCGGTTCTGCAACCAGCCGAGCGCGTGCTCTTCCAGCGTGTGCCGCAGGTCGGCACGGCCGGCGAAGAACAGCGACAGGGCCACCACCACCAGGCCCACCAGTGCGAGCGAGTTGTGGCAGACCTCGAGCAGGCCGTGGCCTGCATCCTTGAAGAACACCGCCACCGGGCGGCCCAGCGCCGCGGCCAGATGGCGCAGCGACTGGTGGGATGGGAGTGCTGTCATGCCTCTCCTTTCAAAGAGCGCCGGGCTTCGCATCGAGCACGAACCCCACGGCGATAATTCGCCCGTCACCGCGTCGGCGCCACCCTGTATTCAGGGTCCGCGCCGACGGGGCGGGTTATCCCTCACGGGAACGGGCCGGAGTGTAGGAAGGCTTTAAATAACCAGTCAAGACTATCAAACTGATCCTTAATAGCCATTAAGTATGAAATACCGGGATCTGCGCGAGTTCTTGAACGGCCTGGAGCAGCAAGGGGAAGTCCGCCGCATCGCGGAGCCAGTCTCCACGCGGCTTGAGATGACAGCGGTCAGTGACTTGCTTTTGCGCCGTGCCGGCCCGGCGCTGCTGTTCGAACATCCGGTATCGGATCGAGTCAGTTACAAAATTCCGGTCTTGACAAACCTGTTCGGCACCCCGCGCCGGGTGGCGCTCGGCATGGGGGCGGCAGACGCCTCCGAGTTGCGCGAAGTGGGTCGTCTGCTCGCCAGCCTGAAGGAGCCGGAGCCGCCGAAGGGCCTGAAGGACGCCGGTCGGCTGGTGCAACTCGGCAAGGCCCTGTGGGACATGAAGCCCGCGCGCGTGCGCAGCGCGCCCTGCCAGGAGGTGGTGCTGGAGGGCGCGGATGTCGACCTCGCCACGCTGCCGGTGCAGACCTGCTGGCCGGACGATGCCGGTCCGTTGATCACCTGGGGCCTGGTGATCACGCGCGGACCGCAGTCCGTGCCGGCACCGCGCAGCCGCCAGAACCTGGGCATCTACCGCCAGCAGGTCATCGGGCCGCGGCAGACCATCATGCGCTGGCTCGCCCACCGCGGTGGCGCGCTCGACTTCCGCGATTTCGCGCTGGCCCACCCCGGCCAGCCCTTCCCGATCGCCGTGGCGTTGGGGGCCGACCCGGCCACGATCCTGGGCGCCGTGACGCCGGTGCCCGACAGCCTGAGCGAATACCAGTTCGCCGGCCTGCTGCGCGGCAGCCGGACCGAGGTGGTCGATTCGGGTGTGGGCGAGGGCGATGTGAAGTTGCAGGTCCCGGCCGGCGCCGAGTTCGTTCTGGAGGGGCACATCCCGGTCGCGGCACCGGGGTACCGGGGCACCAGCGCCCACGGCGTGCCGCTGGAAGAACGCGGCGGCTACCTGCATGCGCTCGAAGGCCCGTTCGGCGACCACACCGGCTATTACAACGAGCAGGACTGGTTCCCGGTGTTCCAGGTCGACCGGATCACCCACCGCCGCGATCCGATCTATCACTCCACCTACACCGGCAAGCCGCCCGACGAGCCCGCCGTGCTGGGCGTGGCGCTGAACGAGGTGTTCGTGCCCCTCCTGCAAAAGCAGTTTCCGGAGATCACCGACTTCTATCTGCCACCCGAAGGCTGCAGCTACCGGATGGCGATCATCAGCATCAGGAAGAGCTACCCCGGCCACGCCAAGCGGGTGATGTTCGGCGTGTGGAGCTTCCTGCGCCAATTCATGTACACCAAGTTCATCGTCGTCACCGACGACGACGTCGACATCCGCAGCTGGCAGGACGTGATCTGGGCGATCACCACGCGCATGGACCCGGTGCGCGACACCACGCTGGTCGACCAGACGCCGATCGACTACCTGGACTTCGCCTCGCCGGTCTCGGGCCTGGGCGGCAAGATGGGGCTGGACGCCACCAGCAAGTGGCCCGGCGAGACTGCGCGCGAATGGGGCCGGCCGATCCGGATGGATGCAGCGGTCGAGCAGCGGGTAGCGGCCATCGTCGAGGCGTTGATGCCGGCGACCGGCTCGCGCTGAGGAAGCCCACGGGCCATCGGGCGGCAATCAGGAGCGCCCGAGTCATAGAGCCTCGCGGTTTGCATCCAGCCCGCCGGGCGCCTAGTCTTCAGGGGCCTGCAACGCAGGTAAATCTCAGGACGCAGTCTCTGCGTACCAGGAGCCCCGGACCCTATTCCTCCGGATCTCCAAAGGTGGTGCTGCCACCTAACCCCTCTCGCCGTGATGGTTGAGAGGGGTTTCTGCTTTTTGGCGTCCTGATCTAGTAGCCGACGCCGCGCGCCAGCAGTTCGCGCAGCACCACGCGCACTTCCCCGAATCCGGCGCTGCTCGGCAGCCACTCGAGCACGCCGCGGTCGGCCGGCACGAAATAGCCCATCGGTGCGGCGGTGATCTGCATCGACTCACCGGCCTCCTGCCGGAAGGCGCGCAGCGCGCGCGGCATGTGCCAGGCGTGCGTCACCAGCACGATGTGGCGCACGCCGGCGGTGTGCAGCTGCTTCACGCTCAGCCGCGCGTTCTCGCGTGTGTCGCGCGAGGCGGTCTCTACCCATTTGATCGGTCTCAGGAAGTCGCGCTCGGCGATGCGTTGCGCGATCTCGGCTTCCGACAGGCCGCCGTCGTCGTGCTGGCCCCAGCCGAGGCCGCCGCTGAAGGCCAGGGGCAGGCCGGTCTGGCGCGACAGCCGCACCGCATAGCGCAGGCGCTCCAGCGAGGCAGGTTGCAGGTCGGCCGTGCCGGACTCCGGTGCGCGCGGGATGCGCCCGCCGCCGATCACCAGGATCGCGGTCGTCGGCGCGGGCTCGGCCTTGGGCGGCTTCAGGCCGCTGATATCGGCATCGCTCAGCGGCGGCGGAGCCGGCAGCAGGGTCGACTGCAGCCAGTGGGCGCTGCCCTGGCAGGCGCTCAGCCAGATGAGGGCTGCACCCAGCAGCAACAGCAGCAGGCCGACGCGCGGGCGCCAGAGCATCAAGCGTCCACCGAGCAGCATCAGCAGCAGCCAGGGCACCGGTGGCAGCGCCAGCGCGGTGAGCAGGGGCTTGAAGGGTTCGAGTCCGGTCATGTAAGTTGTCGTTGGTCGGAACGACGCATTGTGGAGAGCCGAGGCAGCGCCGCTCTGCGGCATGATGGCCGGGGTTTGTCTTAGTGCTGCGGTTCGGGCATTTGTCACGCGCCACCCCCAACCGTTCCCCCGCGCTCCGCTCTGGGGCGTGCCGATCTGCAAGGAAGTCCAGCCATGAACACCTCCGCGAATCTCGAGACTGCCACCCTGGGCGGCGGCTGCTTCTGGTGCACCGAGGCCGTGTTCCAGGAGGTCGACGGCGTCGTCGCCGTCGAGTCCGGCTACAGCAACGGCCACGTGAACGACCCCAGCTACGAGCAGGTCTGCGGCGGCGAGACTGGCCACGCCGAGGTGATCCGCGTGCAGTTCGATCCGCAGCGCATCGGCTTTCGCGAGCTGCTGGAGATCTTCTTCGTCGTGCACGACCCGACCACACCCAACCGCCAAGCAACGACGTCGGCACGCAGTACCGCTCGGGCATCTACACGCACAGCGACGAGCAGGCGCGCATCGCGCACGAGGTCATTGCCGAGCTGCAGGCCAGCGGCGGCGTGCGCGGCAAGGTGGTGACCGAGGTGAAGCCGGAGCTCAACTACTGGCCGGCCGAGGCCTATCACCAGAACTACTTCGTCCAGCACCCGGGGCAGGGCTACTGCGCCTTCGTGGTCGCGCCCAAGGTGGAGAAGTTCCGGAAGACCTTCGCGTCGCGCCGCAAGGTTTGATCCAGGGCGCCTGCCGCATACTGGCGGGCCTTTGCTGCTCCGGCCCCTTGCCCCCGTGAAAGCCCGCGCTCGCCGTTCACCTGCCGCCCCGCGCCTCTGGCTCGGAGTGCTGCTGTGCGCGTCGCTGCTGTGGGCTCAGGTGCTGGGGCTGGCCCACCGCAGCGTGCACGGGGCGATGCCCGGCACGGGCGCCGCACTCGCCCTCGCGTCGGCGCAAGACCGGGTGCATGGCGGGGAATTCGCGGCGCATGGCATCGAGGCGCTGTTCGGCCACGAGCGCGGCACGCCGGCCTGTCATCTCTATGACCAGCTCTCGCTGGGCGATGCGGCCTCCGCCGGCGGCGTCGATGCCGTACCGGCGCTGCCACCGAGCCATCTCGCGGCACCGGTGCCGACGCTGCCCTCGGGCACCGTCCGGCTCGCCTACCGCGCCCGCGCGCCGCCGACGACGATCGCCTGATCGATCGTTCGCAGGGTGTCCGTCCGCGGCCGTGGCCGCTGAGAACGGCCCTGCGCCACCGGCGCTTCGGTTCGGGCTGCGGTCCGCCCCGGCGCTGTTCATTCCCGTCTTTCTGAATGGAGCCCGCGTCTCGCGGGCCTACGCATGCGCTCGTCACCCAGCTCCCCCTCCCAGGCGCTTCGCGCCGCCCTTCTTCCGTTGCTCGGCACGCCGCTGCTGGCGCTGGCGCAAACCGCGCCGCCTCCGGACACGACGCTGCCGCCAGTGGTCGTCACTGGCAACCCGCTCGACAGCGACGGCATCGCCACCCCCAACAGCGTGCTCGCCGGTCCGGGCCTCGTGCTCCGGCGCGGCAGCAGCCTGGGCGAGACGCTGTCGGGCCTGCCCGGCGTCTCGTCCAGCTACTTCGGCCCCAACGCCAACCGGCCGGTGATCCGAGGCCAGGACGGCGACCGCATCCGCGTGCTCAACAACGCGGGGGCGACGCTCGATGCCTCGGCGCTGAGCTTCGACCACGCGGTGCCGATCGATCCGCTGGTGGTCGAACGGCTGGAGGTGCTGCGCGGCCCGGCCGCACTGCTGTACGGCGGCAGCGCCGTCGGCGGTGTGGTCAATGCGATCGACAACCGTATCCCCAAGGCCGCGATCGACGGCGTGGGCGGTGCGCTCGAACTGCGCGGCGGCGGCGCAGCCCGCGAGCGCTCGGCCGGCGCGCTGGTCGAGGC
>NZ_AZND01000218.1:0-5575 GCF_000576205.1 Methylibium sp. T29
GTGAGCACCGCGATGGCCTGGCCCGAGCGCACCACCGCCAGCAGCCCCGAGATGCTGCCGCTGGCGTAGGCCACGCGGTAGGGCCGCCCGGCGGCGTCGAGCCGCTCGCGGGCGGCGCGGTGGTCCAGCGTGTCGGGGTCGGAGAGCGCCAGTTGCAGCGGCTCTTGCGTGGCCGCGTGATCGTGCCGGTTGCCCACCCACACCAGCGGCTCGCGTCGCAGGATGGCCGCCGAGCCCTCGCCCTCGGTGGTGGAGATCAACGCCAGGTCGAGCGCGTGCTGGCCCAGCTGCGCCAGCAGCCGCGGCGTGGGGGCGCACACCACCTCCACGAACACCTGCGGATGCCGGCCCGCGAAGCTGCGCAGGATGTGCGGCAGGAAGGCGGCCGCGTAGTCGTCGGGGCAGCCGAAGCGCAGCGTGCCGGTGAGGCCCGCGCCGGTGATGTCGGCCACCGCCGCGTCGTGGTGGCGCAGGAGGGTGCGCGCATGGCCCAGCAGGCGCTCGCCGTGCAGCGTGAGCGTGACGCCGCGGCCGGTGCGGTTGAGCAGCGGCTGGCTCAGCAGGGCCTCGAGCTTCTGCACCTGCATGCTCACCGCCGCCTGCGTGCGGCCGATGCGCGCGGCCGCGCGACCCAGCGTGCGCGTCTCGGCGATGGCCACGAAGGTGCGCAACAGGTCGATGTCGAGGGAGCGGCTCACGGCGTTAGCACTTCTGATAGCAGCGTTCAGAAATATTAGCTTTTCTTGCGAGCGTGTCGCCTCTAGCCTGCGGCCGCAGATCCCCCTCTCTCCCTGGAGCCCGCGATGACGACGACCACGACGACGACCTCCTCCCGCAACGCCGACCCCGACTTCTGGCAGCGCGCTCGCCGGCACCTCATACGCTACGGCGGCACGTTCGAGCCGATGATCATCGAGCGTGCCCAAGGCAGCTTCGTCTACGACGCCGACGGCCGCGCGATCCTCGACTTCACCTCGGGCCAGATGAGCGCGCTGCTCGGCCACGGCCACCCCGAGATCGCCGCGGTGGTGGCCGAGCACGCCCGCTCGCTGGACCACCTGTTCAGCGGCATGCTGAGCCGCCCGGTGGTGGACCTGGCCACGCGCCTGGCCGGCGTGGCGCCGGCCGGCCTGGAGCGCGCCATGCTGCTGAGCACCGGCGCCGAGGCCAACGAGGCCGCGATCAAGATGGCCAAGCTGTACACCGGCAAGTACGAGGTGGTGAGCTTTGCGCAGTCTTGGCACGGCATGACCGGCGGCGCGGCCTCGGCCACCTACAGCGCGGGCCGCAAGGGCTACGGGCCGGCCGCGGTGGGCTCGTTCGCGATCCCCGCGCCCTACCCCTACCGCCCACGCTTCGAGCGCGACGGCCGCTTCGACTGGCAGGCCGAGCTGGACTACGCCTTCGACCTGATCGACCGGCAGTCGAGCGGCAACCTCGCCGCCTTCATCGCCGAGCCCATCCTCAGCTCGGGCGGGCTGATCGACCTGCCGCTGGGCTACCTGGCCGCGCTGAAGGCCAAGTGCAGCGAGCGCGGCATGCTGTTGATATTGGACGAGGCGCAGACCGGCGTGGGCCGCACCGGCCTGATGTTCGCGTGCCAGCGCGACGGCGTGGTGCCCGACATCCTCACGCTGTCCAAGACCCTGGGCGCCGGCCTGCCGCTGGCCGCGGTGCTGACCACGGCCGCCATCGAGGACGAATGCCACGCGCGCGGCTACCTGTTCTACACGACCCACGTGTCCGACCCGCTGCCCGCCGCGGTGGGCCTGAAGGTGCTGGACGTGGTGGAGCGCGACGGGCTGGTGGAGCGCGCCCGCGTGGCCGGCCAGCGCCTGGAAGCGGGCCTGCGCGCGCTGCAGGAGCGCGTGGACTGCATCGGCGACGTGCGCGGCCGCGGCCTGCTGCTGGGCATCGAGATCGTCGAGAGCCGCGCCACCCGCCGCGCCGCGCCCGACCTGGGCGCGGCCATCACCCGCGAGTGCATGAAGCTCGGCCTCAGCATGAACATCGTGCAGCTGCCCGGCATGGGTGGCGTGTTCCGCATCGCGCCGCCGTTGACGGTGAGTGACGAGGAGATCGATTTGGGGGTGGGGTTGTTGGGGAGGGCGATTGAGGAAGTGGTTTGATCGGCCGCTTGAGATTGCGGGGATTTCCAGGCACGTCTGCGGCGGATCAAATTTGGATTGACATTAACTCTCAAGTCCAGCCACAACTTGCACATGCCCATCAGGTGCTTCTGCGGTCCGGAGCGAGCCTTGCGGCGTCACGACTTTAGCTACGAGGTCCATCGGAGCGCCTTTTGTTGGGTGCTATGCGACCGCAATTCTTATCGGCGAACTCAGCCGGCGTCGGGCCGGCCTTTCGGGTACCAGCGTGCTAGACGTAAGCCTTCGAACCTCAGACAGGCTTGAACCCGCTTGAGTCCAAGACGCATCGGCATGACCGCCAATGCACTGCATGAAGAAGTTATAACTCATATTGCTAGGCAATCCTGCGCCTGTTACAAGTCGTGATTGCGTGCGTCGGCATGCGCTTTCGCGGTTGGTCGCGATCAGGGATAGCAGATGAAGATTCGGCAGTTTCAAGCGCCAAACGATTCGTCGTTCACGCCGTTCAAATTGCGGTTCTCTCGGCCAGAAAAGGCTGAGGATAACTTTTTTTCCATTTTAATAGGTGCAAATGGAACTCGGAAAAGTCGTACTCTGCGGGACATCATAGATTTAGCCTCACGAATGGCGTCTCGAGAAGCTTTGGAATACGGCAACAAAGCTGGTGGGCTTGAATTGTGGGGAGGTAGCTTAGAACTACGGTCCATCAGGAAGATCATTGCGCTTTCGGGCGTCGCTACAGATAGATTTCCGTCGAGACTAACTCTGCGTGGCAAAAGGGATCGCGGGGATTTATATAGTTATATTGGACCTCGGACGGAAAATAATCTGGTTAGTCGAGTTCAAAGTATAAATAGAGTGGCACTTAGTCTTTTGCAGGCTTCTGACCAAATCCATCACAGGGGACGTGCAATATCCGCCTTGCTTAAGATAATTGGCGGATTCAATCGCATCGAGTTCACATTTAGGGCGAACGATGATTTGCAAGCTAAATTATCCACGACTCAGCTATTAAATCGCTTTCGCAAAGCCAATGCAGAGCACCGCGGCTTCTCTTGGGACGAGAGAGAAGCCGGGCCACTTCTTCCAAAATCGTCGAGATTGTGAATTCTAGCGGCCCTATAAAACTAAGGGTTGAGGTACAACCATCGTTCTCTCTTATCGTTAAGGGAGATATAAAAGCTATGACCCTTTTGGTTTCCTCAGGACTGTTGACCGTAGAGGGCGCATATATTGGCAATTATTCCACGACTGACGCCTATTCTCTAAGTGAACTAAGTTCCGGGCAGTGGCACATCCTTTCGTCCCTTCTGTTTACGGCCGCCTCCGTAGAGGATGGCACGCTCTTATTAGTCGACGAGCCAGAAAATAGCCTCCATCCTTCGTGGCAACAACAATACCTTGGTCTGTTGAACGACATGATCGAGGGGGTCAAGGGTGTGCACGTTGTAGTGGCAACGCACTCCCCGTTAGTCGCTTCGTCCTTGCCGCCTGGACGCTGCGAGGTTGTTCAGATTCGGCAGACTCGCGGGCGACTGATCGCGAGGGCGCTCCCGAGTGGGCCCTTCGGCTGGACCGCTGATGAGATGTTGAAGGACGTTTTCGGTTTATCCAGTTCCCGCAGCCTCGAATTCAGCCAAGAAATGGCCGGTGCACTTCGTCTTTTTGGCGCGGGAGACAGAGATAACCCGAAGCTAGTCAGCGCGGTTGAAAACTTGGCAAGGCTTAAGGAGGGATTGCCTGAGGACGATCTTGCGCGGTCGGTAATCGAGACTCTAAGCTCGGTTGTATTGGGTGGCTCATCCAAAGGTGAGGTTTGATGGCGACCATACTAATTCCGACATTCGAACGCATCAAAAAAATTAGGGTTTCCCATGCAGATCAAACCAAGCTAGCAGCGTGTATCGCATCTGTTGGTGAAAAATGGGGCAGCTCAACCTTTAATTGGTATAAGACTTGGCTTATTCAGAAGCTTCGATGCTTGCAGAATGACAAATGCTGTTACTGTCGACGCGTGATTCTATTCAATAAGGGCGCCCGAGAAATTGAACATATTGTAGACAAGGGAAAGCAAACGAGATTCATGTTTGAGGTGAGTAATCTTGCGTTGGCATGCAAGGATTGCAACAACAACAAAGGTGTGAAATCTGTATTTGCATCAACCTTCACGCTTGCGCCGGGTGCCGCTTATCCGATGTCGGCGAGTTCGTATAACTGGGTGCATCCGTATATTCATAAATATTCAAGTCATATAGTTATTTACCAAGGCTGGCTTTATGAGCCCAAGAATAAGTCACCTCAAGGTGCAGCGGTTATCAAGAATTGCAAACTAAATGATCTGGAGGCGCTTGAGAGCAAGAATCGAATCGCAGCAATTTGCGCAGCCCAAACGCTCGAGGCGGCTGTGACTCGTGCCGCAGGTATGGCGGATGAGGCTGGACTTGATCGAATCTGTCGAGAGGTATCTCCTGCGCTCGCTGCTATGTGGAGCGGCAAGTCGAGCAAGAAAATAGAGGTGGCTATTCGTCAGGCTCACGGAAGCGTGACAAGCATTTAGGCACGTCCTTATTGGAAGTTCCTGCTCTGCACGACCCGGCCAGTTGTCCGAGCATCGGTGTGCAGTCCCTGAGCTTGTGCGCTGACGCGAGTCCCTGACAAAACGCCATTCGGCCCCATCCCCCAGATCCCACTCCTGCCCTCCCCATTCGCCCTGAACAGGAGACCGCCATGCCCAGCAAGAACACCATCTGCCTCTGGTACGACGGCACCGCCGAGGAAGCCGCGCGCTTCTACGCTGCCACCTTCCCCGACAGCGCGGTCGGCCGCGTGATGCGCGCGCCAGGCGACTACCCGTCCGGTCAGCAGGGCGACGTGCTGACGGTGGAGTTCACCGTGCTGGGCATCCCCTGCCTCGGCCTCAACGGCGGGCCGGAGTTCAAGCACTCGGAGGCCTTCTCGTTCCAGGTGTCCACCGAAGACCAGGCCGAGACCGACCGGTTGTGGAACGCCATCGTCGGCCACGGTGGCCAGGAGAGCGCCTGCGGCTGGTGCAAGGACAAGTGGGGCCTGTCGTGGCAGATCACGCCGCGGGCGCTGATGGAGGCGATCACCGACCCCGACGCCCAGGCCGCCAAGCGGGCCTTCGACGCGATGATGACGATGGGCAAGATCGACATCGCGGCGATCGAGGCGGCGCGGCGCGGTTGAGCCCGTTCGCGGCGCGCGGCCCCTCACCCCGGCCCTCTCCCCGTGGGCGGGGAGAGGGAGTCAGGCGGTTGGCGCGAGGCCGGCCCAGTGGTTGTCGAGGCGCAGTGGCGCGGTGTGCTGCAGACGGCGCCGCTCGCGGCCGGGTGCGGCGTTCAGTGGCATGGCCTCGGTCTGCCCGGCGGCCCAACACACGCCGTCCACGACGGCCAGCGCGCAGGCGTTGGGCAGCGTTGCCACGCCGCGCGCACGGCCGTCGG
>NZ_AZND01000219.1:0-5532 GCF_000576205.1 Methylibium sp. T29
CTGCGCAGTGTCAAAGCTGACATGACTAATACATGAGATGGCTGATGCTCGCCGTCCGGTCAGGCAGCTGCCCCCTGCAGGACTCACAGCAGTTGTATGCCACCCGTCATCCGAGACGTCAGTCGGCCTCATCCAGACCGGAACAATCTGGACGTGACGTCCGGCTGGCATTGCCGTGATCGAAATGGCGGCTAGTGACACGACTGTTGGGTCTACCCCATCGACCGGGCGCGGGACAAGCCACGTTGATCGGCTGACGGAATTTTCGGCGGTTCCGGCTTAGAACCCCTCGTAGGAGGCCCCCCAGATGCCCCGGAGCTGCTGCTCGGCCTTGGCGGTCTCGTGCACGGCCTCCGCGTCGGTGCGGACGTAGAACGCAGCATCGAGGGCAACCATGTGGGCGGCCTCGGCCAGGTCGGCATCGACGCCGGCAGCGTGCAGACTCTGACGAAGATCCGCCTTCTGGGACTCGCCCATCTCCATGCCGTGCTCCTTGGCCCATTCGGCGGACAGCTGGTATTCGTCCGGGGACCGTGGAGCTTCGAATGCCGGCGGGTTCTCGGGCTGCGAAGCGTCGGGCTCGTCGGCGCCAGCGATCACGTGGTTCAGCTCCGTGAGCCTCGCCCACTCTTTGCCCTGAGGGTTCATGGCGGCGGCGGTGAAGGCCTTGTCACTCACCAGGGACGCACGTTCGGCCTGTGCGCTCTCGGGGGTCAGCGGTGCTTCCATGTCTTCCCTCAGTGGTAGACGAAGAGGTCGGCGAGCGGGGCGTCCGGGTCTTCGTTGATGTAGTCGATGAGTCCGTCGACCACGACGCTGATGCCGTCGAGCATCTGGTTTCGGTCGAGGAGCTTGTCGACATCGAAGATCACGCTGCACGCGGTGGAGCACGGACCGACGACGGGGCTGCGCGCCACGGTGCGGGGATCGGTCTCGCGGTTTCCGGCGAACATGTAGGTGTTGCTGACTTCCTGGCGCTCGTTGGTCATACGCCGGCCGATCGTCAGGCCGTTGAGATTGCGGGTCCAGAACCCTTCCCAGGCGAGCCCGGCCGGATAGTCCAGGAACGGTGCCGATCGCTCGGCGATGCGGGCTTTCATCGCGGTGAGCAGCGTCACCAGCTCCAGCCTGGTGTGGATCTGGTCCGTGTTCACGATGACGGCTGCTTCCTTGCCTCCGATGGAAGGTCCGCCCCAGACGCCGTGGAAGTCGTCCTCACCCAAGGTGACGTTGAGGGCGCGGTCGATCGCGCCGCAGAGTGCCCAGGTACTCATGTGTCTCTCCTTTAAAGACCAAACCGGCTGAGGAAGCCGCCGGAACGCTTGACGCCCAAGAAGGACGCGAGGGATTCGATGGAGGGCCCGCCCGGCATGGGCTTGCCGTTGGGACCGCGGCGCTGCTGGCGTGCGACGGTCTGGCGGAAGCGGCCCTCGATGCGGGCGATGACGGCCGGGGCGCCGAGCGTGCTGCCGGCGGGGGTGTTGCCGATCTGCAGGCGGTGGGCTTCCTCGAATGCGGCCAGGACTTCGCCGTGCAGCACCGCGGCACGTTCCATGGCTTCCTCGAACTTCAGGGCGGCCTGCATCGCGTGCTCGTGCGCAGCCTTCGCCTTCGCCTCGGCCTTCTCCCGGGCGTCCCGGGTCTTGCGATCGGTCGCCGCCTCTTCATGGCGCTGGGCGGCGGCCAGGCTGGCCTGCGTGCGGGTGATCTCGGCATCAAGGGTCTGGAGCTTCTGCCAGGCAGCCTCGCTGTCGTCGCCGGCCGCGGTCACGTCTTCGAAGTCCCGGGCAGCGACGAAGCGGGCGTCCCGGAGTTCTTCGAGGCGGGTTTGGAATTGGGTGGTGGTGTTCATGGAGTCCTTTCGGTCAAAGGTCGATCACGGCCGTGCGGATGCCCAGCTCGTGAGACAGGTCTTGGAGGGCGGCATTGCGGCCGGTGAGGTACTGGCGCTGTTCTGAGTCGTTCAGCCGATGCGGCAGATCGGGCAGCCACTCGATCACCGCGGAGACCACGGCGCCGGGGCCGGGCTTCGGGATGGACAGCACGCACGTGCGGCTGCCGACCTTCCACGAGCGGGTCAAGGCGGCTTCAGCGCTCATCGCCACCTCCCGCACACACCACGTTGACGCGTTGACAGACTTGACGGTCAAGGCTCGTCAACGCCGTCAAGGCGTCAACGCTCGTCAATACTGTCAATGCAGTAAAGAAAGAGTTAGGAGCCTGCATACCAGACCCCTTCCTTACAGCTGACCAGCCCGGCCTGGGCCATACGGCGCAGCCGCTGGTGCGCTGCCTGCTTGGAGACCGTGAGTGCTGCGCCCAGCTGGGTGGGCGTCATGCCCCCGCCGATGTCCAGATGCTTCAGCACCTGCGCGTCTGCGTCGCTGTAGGTCGGACCGTCGACCAGTTGCCACGATCCGTCAGAGCGCTCCAGCCTGAACTCGTCTTCCTCGCGCTCCCAGTCTCGGCCGTGAACGTGCAGGGTGAATTCGCCGATGCCCTTGCGGCTGAGGATCCAGATCCCATCGGCGGCGCCAGCGATTGCGGCGGAGCCGTTGATGCTGTCGACGGGATCGTCGGTGGCTGCCTTGCGCTTGTGGTGCACGCAGACGATAGACAGCCCGGGTCGGTCCCGGCACAGCTGCTGTAGGGGCGCCAGCGCCTCATAGTCGGCTGCGTAGGCGTTCTGCTTGCCGCCACCAGCATCGCGGAAGCGCTGCAGCGTGTCGATCACGACAAGTCGGATCTGCGGGTCGGCTTCGACCGCGTTGGCGATGGCGTCCACGCCGAGCAGCCCCCGGGGCCAGTCCGTGGCGTACAGCAGCGCGCCAGGCTCCAGCGCCGTGATCCCGGCCTGTTCGAGCTTGCGGCGGAGGCGGCGCTCGTTCGTCTCCAGGTCGATCATCAGCGCCTTGCCGCGCGGAACCCTGGAGCCCCAGAATTCACCGCCACCTGCCAGCGCCACCGCCACCTGCAGGATCAAAGTCGACTTGCCGATCTTGGGATTCGCGACCAGCAGCGTGAGCCCGTCGGGGAGCCAGCCGGGAATGACGTAACGCACCGGCTCCGGCGCCGTCTCCATCAGCGCGGCGGCATCCATGATGCGGGGGGCGTTCGACACCAGCGACGCCTCCGCGCGACGGCGCTCGCGCTGCACAACGGCACGCCGCCCGCCATGGGATTCCACCTGAGCATCAAGCGCTTCGAGCGTTGCGGCGGGTGACTTCATGCTCGCACCTCGTCTCGAATCAACGCGATGCGCGCTGCCGCGGTGAGCAGCCGTTCGAAGTCCACGAGCTCGCCTTTCGCCATGTCGGACGCACTCAGTAGAACCAAGGCGGTTTCACTGTCGAGCACGTCGAGCGCCTGAGTCGCGGTGATGAGACGGCGGCGTTTCAGCGGCGGGCCCGAGCTATCGCGCGGCGGGAACAGGTCTTCCAGCTCCAGGCCGACCGCGTTCGCGATCTGCTCGGGGCCACAACCCTCCTTCCAGCACTTCAGCAGCACCGCACCGGTGTCGCCCACGCCGATCGAGAGCGTCGACCGATTTCGGCCACCGCACACCGGACAGGCGCAGCGCCAGCGGTCGGGCCCGTTCGGCTTCGGGTCGTCCAGCCGGGAGAGAAGCGCGTCGACGCTCACTCAGCGGCTCCGATCCTCGTGAGCCATTCGTCGACGGCGCGCTCGTTCGGCAGGATGGCGTGCATCCCCCATTCAAGCTGTGCGCCAAGGTAAGTGTCGTCTGCCAACCGCTCCAGAACGAACCCCTTGCGCGCGGCAAGGGCTTGCCGGCGCGCTAGCTCCTTGACGCGCTCGACTGTCGCCTGCGCCGGATCGACGGCGCTGATGATGGCGAACTGCTCCCGATACATGGCAGTCAGCTCTTGCAGCTCGGTGTTCCCGCTCACAGCATGCTCCCCGCAGGAACGGCGTTGCGCTCACGCACACGGGCGGCGAGCCACTGGCTACGCCGTCACGCGGGTAGAGGTATCGGTTGCCGGCGCGGACGTAGGGCGGTCCGTTGCCGCGCTTGCGCCAGGACTCCTCGGTGCCGTCCTTGACATCGCAGAGGAGCTGGAGGTCTTGCTCGGTCAGGCAATCCAGCCGATCAACCAGCGCAGTCAGCCGGGCAGGGGACTCGACTTCGGGTGCTTGCATCTTGATCCTCTCTCGTGGTCTTTGCACCATCCGGACATCGGAGGGTGCATAGAGGGAGAGGATCGGCGGCGCGATCGGGCTACGCCATTTTTCTACCCACTTTTCAAGCGCAGCCGGGGGGTGGCCAGCCACTTTCGATGCTCGGCAGCGGTGAGCGGCAAGTCATGATGAAAGATCAAGTCAGATCCTTCCGGTTCTGGTTCCACCCATTCGCCCTCGTTTCGTATGAGCAAGTCGGCCAGCTCGGCAAGCGACTTCCCTCGACTTGCAATCGGCATGCTTTGACGCCGCCCATCAACAAGGTATCTCGATGGGCTCTTCCAGATGCAATCGCGTTCGCGTGCGCGAATTTCTGGCATGCACTTCGCGTAGATCTGGCAGATACGCTCCCCCGACAGCGCCAGGCCATGGGCGTCGCCTCGGCCTAGCAGCTTGCGAGCACTGGCGGCGACGGCCATGTCCGCATAGCCGCCGCCGCTGTGGTTGGGGGGACACTTTCTCGGGAAGCCCCACATCAACAGGGTGTGCATCGTCTTCGCGATCGCGATATCTGCCGCTGCGACGCGAGGGTTGCTCGCGTTCGAAGGCCGGCCGCGGCGCCTAGTTGCCACACTCAGCTATGCCGGATTTCCGCAGCGGCGCTAGACGCCGGTCGAATGGGGATCACATTCGATACCGGCTCTTCCTCCGGTGGTGGAACGAACACCATGATGTCGTCGTAACTCAGGTTTGTGTACGCATCGCCGTTTGCCGGGACGAGCCCAGCGCAAAGTGTTCCAAGGTAATCACCAAGCGCCGCCGAGAATCCTTCGATCAGTTCTGGTCGAGATATCAGTTCGGCGACCAATGGGCGGAGGTAGATGTTCAGATCCACTCCTCCGCGTATATCCGCTTCAATCCAGAAGCCCCCAGATACATCCTCTCCGGCTACTTCCGCTGCGGCCTGCCGTTCTGCCTCGCGCAACATCTCGTCCATCAGCGCGACGCCGGCCATAAACGAGGTGGGGTCAGTCATTGAGGGCCTCCACTTCGCCTTCGTTGAGGAAGGGGGCGAACCAGTCAGCGGCGCCGCCGCATTGCTGAACTCCCCCGGTGATCTTGATGCCGCTGTCGGCCAGATAGCCGATCTGAAGCATGAGCTGCAGCCCCGCTGACGCCTCTGCACTCAGCTCGGCCGATTCCATCGTTTCCGAGGCCGTGTGCGCGAGCGATGCGATCTCTCGAAGAATCGCCGCCACGCGAGGATCGGTCGATCCGACGCTGTTAGTCTCTTGGGTGGACATGAAACACCTCTCTAGTAGGTGGGTTGTGGTGAGGCCGGCCGGGTGGTCTCAAGCACCCGGTTCGGCCGCTTTGTCATGCCGCCTTGAAGGG
>NZ_AZND01000220.1:0-5528 GCF_000576205.1 Methylibium sp. T29
AGCCCGGCCAGCGCGCGCCGCGTCACGTCGGCGGCCCATTGCGTGGCTGGGTCCTGGAGGTGGGCGCCGGCATGCTGCAGCCGCGGGTAGCCGCGCTCGGTGCTGCCGCCCACCTGCAGGCTCTGCTTCGCGAAGCCCTGCCAGGCCAGCGGCCGCGAGTAGGTGGCCTCGCGCATCTCGAACTGGCGCGCCAGCAGCGCATCGAGCACCGATTCCGCGCGAGGACTGTAGGCCTGCACCTGCCCCTCGCCTGCCGGCAGGGCGCGGCGGAAGTGCAGCGAATCGAGCAGCGCCACCGTCCCGAAGGCCAGAAGCACCAGCGCGGAACACAGCGCCGGCGCCTCGCGGAAGGCCTTGCGCCAGGGCCGCCGCGCCTCCGGATTGCGCCATATCCACCAGGCGTACAGCGTCACGCCCAGCACCAGGAGCAGCATCACCGCGTCGGTCCAGAGGAAGACGAGTCGGGGCATGCCGTTCGCTCCCTCAGCCCAGCCGCACCCGGGGGTCGGCCCAGGTGTAGAGGATGTCGATCAGCACATAGGACGCGATGTAGAGCACCGAGCCCACGAACACCATGCTGCGAACGATCGCGAAGTCCTGGCCGCTGATGGCGTCGATCACGTAGGCGCCGAGGCCCGGGATGTCGAAGAAGCGCTCGAACACCAGGCTGCCGAGGAAGACGTAGGGCAGGTAGGCACCGGCGCTGGTCATGATGGGCAGCAGCGCGTTGCGCAGCACGTGACGCAGCAGCACCACGTGCTCGGCCAGGCCCTTGGCCTTGGCGGTGCGCACATAGTCCTTGTTGAGTTCCTCGAGGAACATCGCGCGGTAGAGCCGCGCCTCGCTGCCCAGGCGCGACAGCAGCGACAGGCACACCGGCAGCACCAGGAAGCGCCAGGCGTCCCAGCCGGGCGAGTAGCCCGAGATCGGCACCAACCGGAACACGCGCGAGAACAGGTACTGCCCGACGATGATGTAGAACAGGCTGGAGATCGACAGCATCACCACGCACAGCACGACGCCCCAGAAGTCGAGCCGCGAATGGCTGAAGAACACCAGCAGCAGCGCGAACAGCGTGCTCACGATCACCTGCAGGATGAACAGCGGCAGCGCGAGCTGCAGGCTCGCCGCCATGCGGCTCTTGATCTGCGTGCCGATGTCGCCGGCCGACTCGGCGTCGGCGCGGCCGAAGTCGAGCGCGAACAGGCTGACCGAGCGCTCCCAGAAGATGGTGTTCGTGGCCTGCCGGGTGCCGGTTTCCGCGGCGTTCCAGTACAGCGGCTTGTCGTAGCCGCGCTCGGCCTTCCACTTGTCGACCTGCTCGGCGGTGACGCGCTTGCCGCCGATGTTGAGCCGCGCCATGTCGTCCGGCGTGTTGACGGTGAAGAACAGGAAGAAGGTGAACAGGTTGACGCCGAGCAGGACCAGCAGCCCATAGCCCAGACGGCGCAGTGCGTAGGCGGTCATGCTCCGGCGCCCTCCCCCGCGCGCGCGCCGGTGGCCCCGCGGCCTCGCGCGGTGCTGCGCTCGCGGGCCATGAACACCCGGCGCGCCAGCCATGCCACGGCAAGCGCGGCCAGCGCCATCAACCCCAGCGGCCACCACTGCGGCCGGTTCCACTCGGCCTGCTTCGCGACGCGCAGCGCCGGGTCGACCCGGTAGTAGCGCGCCATGTCGCGCACCATCACGCCGGGCTTGCCGTTGTGCACCCAGGGCTGGAAGGCGCTGGCCGAGTACGGGAAGAAGCCGAAGGTCCAGGGCGCGTCCTCGCGCAGCAGGGCCACCATCTCGTCGATCAGCTGCTGCTTCTGCGGCCCGTCGTCGAGCAGGCGCAGGCGCTCGTAGCGCCGGTCGTACTCGGCGTTGGCGTAGTTGGCGGCGTTCTCGCCGTCATTGCCGGCCTTGGCGTTCGGGCCGTAGAGCAGGAACAGGAAGTTCTCGGCGTCCGGGTAATCGGCCAGCCAGCCCCACCAGAACACCTGCTGCCGACCCTTGCGCATCTTGTCCTGGAACTGGTTGTAGTCGGTCGCGCGGATCTCCAGCGTGACGCCGAGCTTCGCGAACTGCTTGACCATCCAGTCCATCTCGGCCTTGAGCTCGGGCGTCGGGATGCGCTGGTAGTCGTAGTTCAGCACCAGCGGCCGACCGCTCGTCGCGTCGCGACCGCCCGGATAGCCGGCCTCGGCGATCAGGCGCTCGGCATCGGCGAGCGGTCGCCGCTTGATCTCGCCGTTCACCTGCACATGCGTGACCGGGTTGAAGCCGGCCGGCGTGCCGTGGCGCGAGCCGAACATGCCGGCCGGCAGCGGGCCGTGGGCCGGCTCGCCGCCCTTGTTCGGAAACACGCGCACGTACTCCTCCCAGTCGATCGCGATCGACAGCGCCTGCCGCAGCTTGCGGTTCTTCACCTGCTGCTCCGGCGTGTCGCCCTTGCCGATCACCGGATCCAGCCAGTTGAAGCCGACGTACCAGTTCGACACGTCGACCGCGCGCGGGAAGCGGAAGCCGCGCTCGGCGAACAGCCGCCGCGTCGCCTCGGAGTCGTCGGCGTCGGCATGGAACTCGATGCCCCACTCGGGGCGCTCGATCTCCGGCACGTCGGAATAGCCCTGGATGAACTTCGACTTGATCGGCACCTTCTCCTTCTCGGCACGGAACACGAGGCGGTCGACGAAGGGCATGCGTTGGCCGCAGTCGGCCAGCAGCTCGGGCGTATCGTCCGGCGCGCCCTCGCAGGGATACAGGTCGTCCTGCCGGTAGTTCGGGTTGCGCTCCAGCACGTGGCGGCGGTCCTGCTCGTAGACCGTGGCCATGTACGGTCCGGTGCCGACCGGCCAGGTCTCCAGGCTCATGCCCTGGCCCGCCATGCCGGGCTGGGCATAGAAGGCATCGGCCTCCCAGGGGATGGGGGCAAGGAAGGTCATCGCCATCCAGTACGGCCACTGCGGGTACTTGCCGAGGATGCGGATGCGCAGCGTGTGCGGGTCCGGCGCCTCCGCGCCGGCCAGCGGGAACCTGCGCAGGTCAAGGAAGGGCTTGTCGAGCGCCGACGCGGGCAGGCCGGCGAGCAGCTTGCGGTCCTCGGCGTGCAGCAGCGCGCCGTAGTCCTTGAGCCCCAGCACATAAGCCGAGAACACCGAGAACACCGGCGCCTGCACCCGGGTGCTGGCATGGCGCTTGATGGCATAGACGAAGTCGTCGGCCACCAGCTCGCGCGTGCCTGGTGCTCGAAATCCAGCGGCGAGTGGCGATCGCCGAGTTCGGCACGCGTCAGCGCATGGTCGGTGTGGTAGCGGTAGCGGCCCTGGCCGTCCTTCGCGAAGGCCGGGTGCGGTGCGTAGCGCACGCCGTGCTTCAGCGGCACCTCGTAGACGCTGAGTGCAACCTGCTCGCCCGGCGCGTCGTCGGGCAGCGGCTGGCCGGCTTTGTCGAAGTATTTCGGGGCGACGACGGCCACCGCGACCTTGGGCACCAGCTGATAGGGCCGCTTCAGGTAGTGGTAGCCGTAGAGCGGCTCGTAGACCTGGTAGGTGATCTTGGTCTCGTCGTTCGAGTACGACGCGGTCGGGTCCAGGTGGCGCGGCGATTTCTCCTGGAAGCCGGTGAACAGCGTGTTGGTGGCCGCCTCGCCGGCCGGCAGCGGGCTGTTGTTGCAGCCGGCCACGAGGGCCGCGCCGCACAGCAGCAACGCCAGCCGCCGGGACAGCGCGGGGAGGAAGCGACTCGACGGCGACGACACGGTGGGCGGCGGATCAGGCTCGGAGCGGAGGCGGCAGGCCCGATGGTAGCGAGCGGGGGGTCCGCGCGCCGCGCCTCAGGCCCAGCCGATCATCGCGTCGCGGCCCTCGACGACCAGCGTGGCCCGACGCCCGACCGGCAGGCAGACCTTGGTCGGCACGTGGCCGAACGGCAACCCGGTCAGGATCGGCGTGCGCGTCGTGCCGCGCAGGTGCTCGACGGCACTCCTGAGCGTGTAGCCGCGGTCCAGCGGCGACTTGCGGTAGTCGGTGAAGCCGCCCAGCACCACCGCCTTCTGCGCATCCAGCACGCCGGCCTGCTGCAGCTGCAGCAGGCTGCGCTCGATGCGGTAGGGATGCTCGTTCACGTCCTCGAGGAACAGGATGCCGCCCTTGACGCGCGGCCAGTGCGGCGTGCCCAGCAGCGACAGCAGCACGCACAGGTTGCCGCCCCACAGCGTGCCGCGCGCCTGCAGGCCGTCGAAGCCGACCTCGGTGCGGAAGCCGATGGCCTCCAGTTCGCCTCGCATCGCCTCGGCGAAGCAGGCCTCGGTGATGTCGTCGACGCCGCCCTGCTCCGGCGTGCGGCCGAAGTCGTCGCAGGCCAGCGGGCCGGCCCAGGTGGGGCGCTGCGTGTGGGCCAGCACCGCGAGCTGGAAGGCGGTCTGGTCGCTGTAGCCGACCCAGCGCTTGCCGGCGTCGATGGACTGCGCGATCAGCGGGTAGTCGATGCGGTCGAGCAGGCGCGTGAGGCCGTAGCCGCCGCGCGAGGCGAGCGCGATGTCGCGGCCGTCGCGCGCCACGCGGTGCAGCGCCGCGAGGCGCGTGTCGTCATCGCCGGCGAAACGCTGCGAGCGGGCGCGCGCCGAGTCGTCGACGTGGGCGTCGAAGCCGAGCCGGCGCAGGTGGCGTTGCGCCCGGGTGAGCGCCGCGCCCTGCGCCACCACGCCCGACGGCGAGTGGATCGTCAGGCTGCGTGCCGGTGCCTCATGGTCGTGGTCGTGACCATCGTGGTCGTGCGAGTGGGGGGCGTGCATCAAAGGTCCGTCAGGTCGCCAGGCATCGTGTCTTGCATCTCGATCACCTCGACGATGTTGTAGTCGGTTTCAGGGGCGCCCGCGGCCGGCGCTGCCGGAGCGGCGGACGACTCGTTGCGTTCGCGGCGCGCCTGCGCACGCCGCTCGGCGAAGAACTCGCGCAGCAATTGGCCGCAGGTGTCGGCCAGCACGCCGCCCTGCACCGCGGTGTGGTGGTTCAGCTGCCGCTGCGCGAACAGGTCGATCACCGAACCGGCCGCGCCGGTCTTGGGGTCGGCGGCGGCGTACACCACGCGCTTGAAGCGCGCGTGTACCAGCGCCATCGCGCACATCGCGCAGGGCTCCAGCGTCACGTACAGCTCGCAGTCCGGCAGGCGGTAATTGCCGAGCAGCTGCGTGGCGTGGCGCAGCGCGACGATCTCGGCGTGCGCGGTCGGGTCGTGGGTGGTGATCGGGCGGTTGTAGCCGGTCGCCACGACCTGGTGCACACCGTCGACCTCTCGCACGATCACCGCACCGACCGGCACCTCGCCCACCAGCCAGGCGTTCTGCGCCTGGTCGAGCGCGAGCCGCATCGCGGCCTCGTCCTTGCGCGCCTGTTCGGCGGAATCGCTCATGCAGCGGGCCTCACGGGTTGGCGCCCTCGACGCGGGCCGGGACCTGCTGCATCAGCCGGTTCACGTCGTCGGCGACGCGGCGCTGCAACTGCTGCGACTGCTGAGCCGGCGTGCCCGTGCCGGCCGGCAGCGCCACG
>NZ_AZND01000221.1:0-5524 GCF_000576205.1 Methylibium sp. T29
CTTGGCCGCGGCGGACTTGCGCGCCGGCGCGGCCGGCGCCGAGGCACCGGACCGCGACGCATACTTCGCCGCCGGCTTCTTGGTCGCCGCGCGCTGCTTCGTCTCGGCCGGTGCCTCGTCGGGCGCCGAGGCCTTGACCAGGCCCTTGCTCACCGCGCCGAACTTCATCTTCACCGACTTGCCGCCCCAGATCTCCTCAAGGTGGTAATAGCGGCGGATCTCGGGCTGCATGATGTGCGCCACAGCCGCACCGCAGTCGACGATGATCCACTCTCCGTTGTCCTCGCCCTCGGTGCGCATGACCGGGAAGCCCTGCGATCGGACCGCGTCGCGCACGCTGGCGGCCAGGGCCTTCGTCTGCCGGTTGCTCAGGCCCGAGGCCATGATCACCCGTTCGAACAGCGGCGACAGGTGCTCGGTGTTGAAGACCTGGATGTCCTGGGCCTTCACGTCCTCGAGGCCATCGACGATGGCGCGTTGCAGTTTACGGATGTCCATGCAGCTCCGGGCTGGGTGCCGCCCTCAGGCGGCGGGGACGCCACCGCGAGGCGGCGCGTAGAGGTGGTAACGGTCAATATAGCGCGCGACCACGGTGGGCACCATGTCGGGAACCAGCGACTGCGCGGTGCCACCGGCCGCGAGGTGGGCACGGATCGCCGTCGACGAGACGTTCATCGGCGGCATGGGCAGCGCCTCGATGCGGTGCCAAACCGCCAGCAGTTCGGAAGGCGGCGACGGTGACTTGCCGTCGCGGCCGGCCACCGCCAACGTGACTCGCGTGATCAGCTCGCGCCACTCGTGCCAGGTGGGCAGGCGTTCGTACTGGTCCTGTCCGATCACCAGAAACCACTTCGCGTTCGGCTCGGCGAGCTGCGACTCGCGCACCGTGTCGATGGTGTAGCTGGGGCCGTTCCGCTCGATCTCGCGACGGTCGAGCTTGAAGCCGCGGTGGCCGGTGATGGCCGCCTTCACCATGCCGGCGCGGTGTGTGGCGCTCAGCAACGTGCGCTCCTTCTGCCACGCCACGCCGGCCGGGATCCAGCGCAGCTCGTCGAGCTTGAGGTGCTGCACGGCGGTCATCGCGAGCACCAGATGGCCCATGTGCGGCGGATCGAAACTGCCGCCGTACAGGCCGATGCGGCGAGGAGGCACGGCGTTCAAGTCGGGGCCACCCAGTCACGGGGCCGAAGGAAGTCGCTGTAGAGCCGGGCTTCCGGCGTGCCGGCCTCGGGCTGCCAGTCGTAGCGCCAGGCCGCGGCCGGCGGCATCGACATCAGGATGGATTCGGTGCGCCCGCCGGACTGCAGCCCGAACAGCGTGCCGCGGTCCCACACCAGGTTGAACTCGACGTAGCGGCCGCGCCGGTAGGCCTGGAACCCGCGCTCGCGTTCGCCGAACGGCAGCGCCTGGCGGCGCTGCACGATCGGCAGATAGCCCGCGAGCAGCGCGTCGCCGACCGCACGCGTCATCGCGAAGCTGCCATCGAAGCCGAGTTCGGAGAAGTCGTCGTAGAACACGCCGCCGACGCCGCGCGGCTCGTTGCGATGCTTCAGGAAGAAGTACTCGTCGCACCACTGCTTGAAGCGCGGGTACTTGTCGTCGCCGAACGGCGCCAGCGCGTCGCGGCAGGTGGCATGGAAATGCGCCGCATCCTCCTCGAAGCCGTAGTACGGCGTCAGGTCCATGCCGCCGCCAAACCAGGTGACGATCTCGCCGTCGGCTCGGTGTGCAGCCAGCATGCGCACGTTCATGTGCACCGTCGGCACATAGGGGTTGCGCGGGTGGAACACCAGCGAAACGCCCATCGCCTCGAAGGGAGCGCCGGCGAGCTCGGGGCGATGCTGGGTGGCCGACGGTGGCAGTGCCCGGCCGCGCACATGGCTGAAGCTGCAGCCGCCGCGCTCGAGCAGGCGGCCGCCCTCGATCAGGCGCGACAGTCCCTCGCCCTCCAGCTTGCCGCCCGGCTCGCGCGTCCAGCGGTCGCTCAGGAAGCGCCCGCCGTCCTCCGCCTCCAGCGCGGCGACGATGCGCTCCTGCAGACCCAGCAGGTAGTCCCGGACGGCTTGCGTGTCAGTCATCGGGCGGGCGTCAGCGCTTGATCGCGCGGTGACCGATGTCGCGGCGGAACTGCATGCCGTCGAAGGCGATGCCCGAGAGTGCGTCGTAGGCGCGGGCCTGCGCGACCTTGGCCGAGTCCCCGAGCGCGGTGACGCACAGCACGCGGCCGCCACTCGTCACGATGTCCTTGCCCGGCTTGCTGGTGCCGGCGTGGAACACCACCGCGTCCGCGGTCTCGGGCGGCAGGCCGGTGATCACGTCGGCCTTGCGCGGTTGCTCCGGGTAGCCGTGCGCGGCCATCACCACGCCGAGCGCGAAACGCCGGTCCCACTGCAGCTCGACCTGGTCGAGCGTGCCGTCGGCGGCATGCGTCAGCACGTCCAGCAGGTCGCTCTTGAGCCGCATCATGATGGGCTGGGTTTCCGGGTCGCCCATGCGGCAGTTGAATTCCAGCGTCTTCGGGTTGCCCTGGGCATCGATCATCAGCCCGGCGTACAGGAAACCCGTATAGGGAATGCCATCACGCGCCATGCCGTCGAGCGTGGGCTGGATGATCTCGTGCATCACCTTGGCGTGGATGTTGGGCGTGACCACCGGCGCCGGCGAGTAGGCGCCCATGCCGCCGGTGTTCGGTCCGGCATCGCCGTCCTTCAGGCGCTTGTGGTCCTGGCTGGTGGCGAGCGGCAGCACGTGCCGGCCATCGGCCAGCACGATGAAGCTGGCTTCCTCGCCGGCAAGGAACTCCTCGATCACCACCCGCGCTCCACCGGCGTTGTGCGTGACCCCGAGCTTGTTGTCGCCGCTGTGGCCGGCCAGCATCCAGTCGACCGCCTGATGGGCCTCGTCGAGCGTCGCCGCGACCACCACGCCCTTGCCGGCCGCCAGGCCGTCGGCCTTGACGACGATCGGCGCGCCCATGCGGTCGACGTAGGCATGCGCGGCCGCCGCATCGGAGAAGGTCTCATAGGCAGCCGTGGGGATGCCGTGGCGCTTCATGAAGTCCTTCGAGAAGGCCTTCGAGCTCTCCAGTTGCGCGGCCGCCTGGGTCGGGCCGAACACCCGCAGTCCGCGCGCGCGGAACACGTCCACCACACCAGCCGCCAGCGGCGCCTCCGGGCCGACCACCGTGAGGCCGATCTTCTCGGCCTGCGCGAAGTCGGCCAGCGCGTCCACCTCGGTGATCGCGACGTTCTTCAGGCGCACGTCGAGCGCCGTGCCGCCGTTGCCCGGCGCCACGTAGACCATCTGCACCTTGGGCGACTGCGCCAGCTTCCAGGCCAGCGCGTGCTCGCGGCCACCGCCGCCGATGACGAGAACCTTCATGTCGTCCTGCTCACTCGTCCAGTTCGGCGTTGTGGAACACGGCCTGCGTGTCGTCCAGGTCTTCCAGCACGTCGAGCAGCTTCTGCATGCGTTGCGCGTCCTCGCCGGCCAGCGCCACGGTGTTCTCGGCGCGCATCGTCACCTCGGCCAGCTCGGGCACCAGCCCGGCCGCCTGCAACGCCGCCTGCACGGCCTCGAAATCGGGCGGCGCACAGAGCACCTCCACCGTTCCGTCGTCGTCGGTCACCACGTCCTCGGCGCCGGCATCGAGCGCCACCTCCATGATCCTGTCCTCGCTGCTGCCCGGCGCGAACATGAACTGGCCGCAGTGCTTGAACTGGAAGCTCACCGAGCCGTCGGTGCCCAGGTTGCCGCCGTACTTGCTGAAGGCGTGCCGCACCTCGGCCACGGTGCGCACCCGGTTGTCGGTCATCGTGTCGATGATGATCGCCGCGCCGCCGATGCCATAGCCCTCGTAGCGGATCTCCTCGTAGCTGACGCCTTCCTGGTTGCCGGTGGCCTTGTCGACGTTGTACTTGATGCGGTCGGCCGGCATGTTGGCGGCCTTGGCCTTGTCGATCGCCAGGCGCAGCCGCGGGTTCATCGCGGTGTCGCCGCCGCCGGCGCGGGCCGCCACGACGATCTCTCGAATGATGCGGGTCCAGATCTTGCCGCGCTTCTCATCCTGGCGGCCCTTGCGGTGCTGGATGTTGGCCCATTTGGAATGGCCGGCCATGTTGTTCTCGTTTCGGAAAGCTTAGGATTGGAAAGATTTTAGTGGACGCCTCCGCGTCTTCGCCCGCCCCCCTGCCGAGGACCTCATGGCCGAACCCCTGCTGATCGCCAAGCACGGCGAGATCGAATGCGCGCTGCTGCCCGCCCTGGCCAACCGCCACGGGCTGATCACCGGGGCCACCGGCACCGGCAAGACCATCACGCTGCAGGCGCTGGCCGAGCAGTTCTCGAAGATCGGCGTGCCGGTCTTTCTGGCCGACGTGAAGGGCGACCTGACCGGTATCGCCCAGGCCGGCAGCGTGAACGACAAGCTCGCCAAGGTGCTGAAGGACCGCGGCCTGGACCTGCCGACCCCGCTCGCCTGCCCGGCCACCCTGTGGGACGTGTTCGGCGCCCAGGGCCACCCGGTGCGCGCCACCGTGTCCGACATGGGCCCGCTGCTGCTGGGCCGCATGCTCGCGCTCAACGAGACCCAGCAGGGCGTGCTGTCGCTGGTGTTCAAGATCGCCGACGACAACGGCATGCTGCTGCTGGACCTGAAGGACCTGCGCGCGATGCTGCAGCACGTGGGCGACAACGCCAAGGAGTTCCAGACCGAATACGGCAACATCAGCGCCGCCAGCGTGGGCGCCATCCAGCGCGGCCTGATGCAGATCGAGGAACAAGGCGGCGACAAGTTCTTCGGCGAGCCGATGCTCGACATCGGTGACTTCATGCAGACCGCAGACGGCAAGGGCGTGATCAACATCCTGGCCGCCGACAAGCTGATGACCGCGCCGCGGCTCTACGCCACCTTCCTGCTGTGGATGCTCAGCGAGCTGTTCGAGTTGCTGCCCGAGGTGGGCGACCTGGAGAAGCCCAAGCTGGTGTTCTTCTTCGACGAGGCTCACCTGCTGTTCACCGACGCCCCGAAGGCTCTGGTCGAGCGCATCGAGCTGGTGGTGCGGCTGGTGCGCTCCAAGGGCGTGGGCGTCTATTTCGTGACGCAGAACCCGCTCGACGTGCCCGACAGCGTGCTCGGCCAGCTCGGCAACCGCGTGCAGCATGCGCTGCGCGCCTTCACGCCGCGCGACCAGAAGGCCGTCAAGTCGGCCGCCGAGACAATGCGCGCCAATCCCGGGCTCGACATCGCCACCGCGATCACCGAGCTGGCGGTCGGCGAGGCGCTGGTCAGCCTGCTCGACGAGAAGGGCCGCCCCGGCATCACCCAGCGCGTCTTCGTCATCCCGCCGGGCAGCCAGATCGGCCCGATCACGCCACAGCAGCGCCAGGCGCTGATCGCCGGCTCGCTGGTGGCCGGCGTGTACGAGAAGGTGGTCGACCGCGAGTCGGCCTACGAGAAGCTCAAGGGCCGCGGCGCCGCCACGGCCGAGGCGGCCGACGCGCTGAAGGCGAATCGCGCGCCGGC
>NZ_AZND01000222.1:0-5479 GCF_000576205.1 Methylibium sp. T29
GCGACATCCTCGCTGCCACCGCCCCCACCGCAGGCACCCAGGGCCAACAGCAGCCCCAGGGCGAGGAGGCGGTAGGCGGGGCGGGCGGCGCGCCGGCGGGACGGGGCTTGGCATGCATGGCGTCGAGCATGCCCGCGGCGCTGGCGGCGAGGCATGACAAAGTGCAACGCCGCGGCCCCGTCTTGTGACGGCTCGCACGCGGCTGGCCGGCGCTATGGGTGCGCCGGCTCCGGCTCCAGCGCCGACAGCAGCGCGGCGGCGAGGATGAGGGCACCGCCGATGAGCAGCTGCGGGCTCGGCACCTGGTCGCCGAGCAGCACCGCCGAGACCGAGGCGAACACGATCTCGGTGAGCATCACCACCGAGGTCACGTTCGCCCGCAGCCGGGCCGCGCCGTACTGCAACGCCAGGTTGGCGGCCAGAAAGGCCAGTGCCAGCATCGCCAGCGGCAGCAGCCAGAACGGCTGCGGTGCCGGCGGCCAGGCCACGCTGCCGGCCGTGCTCAGGCTCAGCGCCAGCGCGCCGGCGACCAGCACGCCGCCGAGGAACATCGCCAGCGCCCGGCCCTCCGGCGGCCGCCGCGACTCGCGCCGCAGCATCACGTTGTTGAGCGCGAAGCTGAAGCCGCCGACGATGCCCAGCAGGTCCGCCAGACTCGACGGCAGCGGCCAGCCGGCGCCGGCGGGCTTCAGCACGATCGCCGCACCGGCCAGCGCCAGCAGCACGCGGAACAGCGCCCAGCGCGTGAGCCGCTCCTGCAGCAGCAGGCGTGCGAGCAGGGCGGTCCACAGCGGCATCAGATAGAACAGCAGCACCACACGGACCACGTCGCCGATCGTCACCGCCCAGTTGAACGCGGCATTGGTGGTGCCCGCCGCCAGTACCAGCACCCACAGCACCGGCGTGCGCCGCAGTTGGCCCGGGGCCTGCGGCCAGCGCAGCACGATCACCGCGACCGCCAGGCCATAGACCAACGCGGTCGCCCACAGCGGGTGCAGGCCGAACGAATGGAGCTGCCGGAACGGCCACCACGACACGCCCCACACGAAGGCGTTGAGCATCAACGCCAGCACCGCCAGCAGCGGCACGGCCGGCGGCCTGCCGGCGTGCTGCGGAGCACCCGTCATTGCGGGTCGCTGCGGGCCAGCGCGATCAGGTGATCGACCTCGTCCTTGTGGCGCACGCAGTTGTTGCGGTGCCACCGCTGGATCAGCCACATCGAGCCGGCGACCACCACGCCGAAGATCGTGATCGCGCCGAAGGCCGACAGGCCGAAGCGCGTCATGCCGGTGTAGAAGGCGCCGAGGCCGAGGATGCAGGCCTGCTCGTTGAAGTTCTGCACCGCGATCGAGCGGCCCGCACCCATCAGGTTGTGACCGCGGTGCTGCAGCAGCGCGTTCATCGGCACCACGAGGAAGCCGCCCAGGCCGCCCAGCAGCACCAGGAAGGGCGCTGCCACCCACACGTTGGAGATGAAGTTCATGCCGATCACCAGCACGCCCATCGCGATGCCCAGCGGGATCACGAGCGTGGCCTGGTCGAGCCGCATGCGCACCGAGGCCAGCACGGCACCGATCGCCGTGCCGATCGCCACCACCCCGACCAGCGACGAAGCCTGCGTGGTGCCGTAGCCCAGCGCCGCGGCGGCCCAGGCCAGCACGATGTAGCGCAGGTTGCCCGAGACGCCCCAGAACAGGGTGGTGGTCGCCAGCGAGATCTGGCCCAGCTTGTCGTTCCACAGCCGCGCATTGCAGGCCGAGAAGTCGCGCACCAGCGCGACGACGCTGTGCGCGACCGGCTGCAGCGGCGCTTGCGTGCGCGGGATGTAGAGATTGAACACGGCGGCCACGACGTAGAGCGAGGTGAGCGCGGCGATGGCGGCCTCGGGCGCGGTGTCGATGCCGGTGTCGACCAGCGGCAGGTCGATCGCCAGCAGCGTGGGCGCGACCGCGCGACCCACCAGCTGTCCGCCGAGCAGCACGCCGAGGATGATGGAGCCGATCGTCAGGCCTTCGATCCAGCCGTTGGCCTTGACCAGCTGCGAGGGCGGCAGCAGCTCGGTCAGGATGCCGTACTTGGCCGGTGAATAGGCTGCGGCGCCCAGCCCGACCACCGCGAACGCCACCAGCGGGTGCGAGCCGAACAGCATCATCAGGCAGCCGACGACCTTGATGGTGTTCGAGATGAACATCACCTTGCCCTTGGGCACCGCATCGGCGAACGCGCCGACGAAGGGCGCCAGCACCACGTAGAACAGGGCGAACATCGGCACCAGCGCGGCGCGCTGCCACTCGGGCTGACCGGAGGTCCTCAACAACTCGACGGCCGCGACAAACAGGGCGTTGTCGGCCAGCGAGCTGAAGAACTGCGCCGACATGATGGTGTAGAAACCTTTTTTCATCCGCTCGTCGGCTGCGGCATCCGGGATCGACCGGTGCCAAACTGTCTCCCTGCGGCGCGGGTTATAGCACGCGGTCCTGGCAGTCTCCGGGTGCCGCACCGGGGTATCAGGACGGCTGATGTACCTTGAATTTGCCTGCGTGCGGCCCTGCCGCCGCTTCGGCGCATGCACACTTGCGACATGCCGCGCCCCATCGAAGCCCTGATCCACGCCGAGGCCCTGACGCACAACCTGGCCCGCGCCAGAGCGGCCGTTCCCGACGCGCGGGTGTGGGCGGTGGTCAAGGCCCATGCCTACGGCCACGGCATCGCGCGTGTCTTCGAGGCGCTCCGTGCGGCCGACGGCTTCGCGCTGCTCGATCTGGCCGAGGCGCAGCAACTGCGCGACCTGGGGTGGCGCGGCCCGATCCTGCTGCTCGAGGGCGTGTTCGAGCCGCGCGACCTGGAGCTTTGCTCACGCCTGAACCTCTGGCACACGGTGCACTGCGAGGCGCAGATCGACTGGCTGGCGATGCACAAGACCCACCAGCCGCACCGGGTGTTCCTGAAGATGAACAGCGGCATGAACCGGCTGGGCTTCCGGCCCGCGGCGTTCCGCGCGGCGTGGACGCGGCTCCATGCGCTGCCGCAGGTCGACGAGATCTCGCTGATGAGTCACTTCTCGGACGCCGACGGCGGCCGCGGCATCGCCGCGGCGATGCAGGTCTTCGACGACGCCACGCGCGACCTGCCGGGCGAACGCAGCCTCTGCAACAGCGCGGCCACGCTGCGCCACGGCGCCGACGCTGCGGTGCGTGCCGACTGGGTGCGCGCCGGCATCATGCTGTATGGCTCCGCGCCCGATTTCCCCTCGCACGACATCGCCCACTGGGACCTGCAGCCGACGATGACGCTGCGCGCGCGACTGATCGGCACGCAGGATCTGCAGGCCGGCGACACGGTGGGCTATGGCAGCCGCTTCACCGCCGAGGCGCCGATGCGCATCGGCGTGGTGGCCTGTGGCTATGCGGACGGCTACCCGCGTCACGCGCCGAGCGGCACGCCGGTGCTGGTCGATGGCGTGCGCACGCGGCTGGTCGGGCGGGTGTCGATGGACATGGTGACCGTCGACCTGGGCGGGCTGCCCCAGGCCGCGCGCGGCAGCGAGGTGACGCTGTGGGGTCGGGCGTCGTCCGGCGCGGTGCTGCCGATCGATGAGGTCGCCCACGCGGCCGGCACCGTGGGTTACGAACCGATGTGCGCGCTGGCCGCGCGCGTACCGGTGCGGCTGGACGCCGCCGGCTGACCCGGCATGCAGCCGCGGCGCCGTCCTACAGCAGCGGCCCCGAGCCCCAGGCAACATCGGTCCCACGTTCATCAGGGGCCCGCCGATGCCACGCTACTTCGTCGCCTATGTCGCCGCACTCGCGGTGCTCGCCGTGCTGGACGCGCTGTGGCTCGGGGCGGTCGCCAAGGACTTCTATCGCGGGCAGATCGGCCCCCTGATGGCGGAGCAGGTGCGCTTCGGTGTCGCGGCATGTTTCTATCTGCTGTACATCGTCGGTGTGGTCGTGTTCGCCGTGGTCCCGGCGCTCGCGGCGGAGTCCGTGACGCGCGCGCTGATGCTGGGCGCGCTGTTCGGCTTCTTCGCTACATGACCTACGACCTCACCAACCTGGCCACGCTGCGCGGCTGGTCATGGCAGGTCACGCTGACTGATATCGCCTGGGGGAGCTTCGTGTCCGCCGTCGCGGCCGGGGCCGGCTGCGCCGCAGCGCTGCGTTTCGGGCGCTGACCGGGTGCGCGGGCCCGTCATCCACTTCGGCATCGGTTGTGCCAATATCGGCCGTTTCTTCAACTGCCTCTCCCGGGAGACTTTCGCCATGGGCATCATTACCACCCTGATCGTCGGTCTGATCGTCGGCGCGCTGGCGCGTTTCGTGATGCCGGGCGAGCAGAAGATGGGCTGGATCCTGACCTGCGTGCTCGGCATCGCTGGGTCGTTCCTCGCCGGCTTCGTGGGTCAGTCGCTGGGTTGGTATGCGGTCGGCGAGCCGGCAGGCTGGATCGCCTCGGTGCTGGGCGCGGTGGTGCTGCTGTTCATCGTCGGCAAGCTGAACGCTTCCAAGGCCTGAGCGCAGAGGCCGCGCGGTGTCCGCCGATCCCGCCCTGGAGCGGCACTGCCGCCGCCTCGTGCGGCGGCAGGCGCTGAAGGCCGCCGGCGTGTCGGTGCTGCCGGTGCCGGGCGCCGATCTGTTCGTCAACGGCCAGTTGCTGGCGTCCACGCTCGGGCAGATCAGCGTGGCGCACGGGCTCGGGCCCGACCAGGTGGCGCGCCTGCCGGCGCCGTTGCGCAACCGGGTCGACGACCTGGCGATGGAGGTCGGCAGCTACCTGATCGGCCGAGCGCTGACGCAGGGCGTGCTGATCAGTGCGCTGCGCGGGCTCGGGGTCCGTCTGGGCGTGCAGCAGGCCGCCAAGTTCGCGCCGGTGGCCGGCCAGGTGGCGTCGGCTGCGCTGTCGGGCTGGATGTTCAAGCGCCTGTGCGACCGCCACCTCCTGCACTGCCAGCAGGTACGCGCTGCATTGCCCGAACTGCCGGCACCGCCGCCGCTGCCGGCCCTGCCTCACACCTGGGCGGCCCACTGATGAGCGATCGGCCGCTGCACCAGCTCATGATGAGCGTGCTGATGACGCCGGACATGGCCAATTTCTCTGGCAATGTCCACGGCGGCACGATCCTGAAGCTGCTCGATCAGGTGGCCTATGCCTGCGCGAGCCGCTACGCGGGCCGCTACGTGGTCACCGTGTCGGTCGATCAGGTGGTGTTCCGCGAGGCGATCCACGTCGGCGAACTGGTCACCTTCCTTGCGTCGGTCAACCTGACCGGCAGCTCGTCGATGGAGATCGGCATCAAGGTGGTGGCCGAGAACATCCGCACGCAGGTCGTGCGCCACGCCAACAGCTGCTTCTTCACGATGGTGGCGGTGGACGATGCCGGCAAGCCCACCGCGGTGCCGCCGCTGCAGCCCGCCACGCCCGACGAGACGCGCCGCCACAGCGAGGCCTGCAGCGCAAGGCGCTGCGCCGCGAGCTCGAC